>CAZEJA010000103.1:0-9094 GCA_964512215.1 uncultured Planctomycetaceae bacterium | reverse complement strand
GCGGCGTGGGCATTGGGGGAGTTGGGAGACCGGCGCGGGGTCGAGCCCCTGATTGCGGCGCTGAAGGACGAGCACGCGGGGGGGAAGGGCTCTGTGGCTTGGGCGCTGGGGGAGTTGGAAGACGCCCGCGCCATCGAGCCGCTGGAGGAACTGCTTATCCACGGAGACGTGTACGTTCGCAAGACAGCGAAGGCGGCGCTGGAGAGACTTCGCCCAAAGCGTGAGGCCAGGCCATGACCCGCCGACGGAACACGCTGCTGGTCGTCCTGGCCGTCGCCGTGCTCGTTCTGGGTGCGGGGGGCTTCGCGTGGTTCTGGCAGGCGACGGCGGTGGATCGGCGGGTCAACAATCTGCTGGAGGACCTGCGGGGGGACGAGCCGGGCACGGTACGTCGGTGGATGATCGGGATCGGGTTGATGGAGCCGCGCGGAGCGGTCCGCCCTCCCTGGCAGGTGGCGGGCGACCTGGCCGAGATCGGCCCCCCGGCCGTCCCCGCCCTGATCGCGGCGCTCCGGAAGGAGCAGAACCCCCGCGCCACGATCGCCGGCGCCGACGCGCTGGGGCGCATCGGCGACCCCCGCGCCATTCCGATCCTGATCGAGGCGCTCGGAAAGAACCAGGTGGCTGCGTTGGGCAGCAGCGCCTTGGTAGGGCTCGCCCCACTGCTCGGATTCATGGTCCTCCCAGAGGACGGCGGCCAGCATGTGGACCAAGCGGCGGACGCCCCATCCGCTCTCCAGGGGGAGATCGCCATGCTCCAGGAGCCCGACGCCTTGTTCAACTGGCTAAGCCTGGGGGAGAAGCCACTGTGCTCCGCCGCCGTCGCGGCCGAGGCGCTGGGGCGGCTGGGCGATCCAGCCGCCGTCGAGCCCCTTCTCGTCGCGCTGGCCGACACCGAGCCCCAGGTTCAGTACGCGGCCGCCGAAGCTCTGGGCAGGCTCGGCGACGCCCGCGCCGTCAAGCCGCTCATCGCCGGGCTGTCGGAACTGAGCCCGCTTGCCCAATGTGCCGCGGCCGCCGCCTTGGGCGAATTGGGAGACAAGCGTGCCGTCAGGCCGCTCATCGCGGTGCTCCGCCGTCCCCGGTCCACCCAGATCTGGACGCCTCCGCCCGAGAGCGATCTTCGGCAACGCCCCGCTCTGGCCACACCCAGGACGACGGCCGAAACGCTGGGCCGCCCACCGACCCTCCCCGGTGAGCCCATGGTCATCTCGGAGAAGGACCCCCACTGGGCGCCCCGGCGCATGGCGGCCGAAGCGTTGGGCAAGCTCGGCGACGCGCGGGCCATCGGGCCGCTCGAGGACCTGCTGGCAGACCTGGAGGATCTTCAGTCCCGCTTCCTCCTGATGAACAAGGCCGTCCTGGTCGCCGTCAAAGAGGCCCTGAGGAAGCTCCGCAGCCGGCCGAAGTAGATACGCCGCGCAAGGAGTTCTCGCCCCGGCGGGCCATAGTCCGGGAGTTCACGACCCGCGAATTCGTCGTCCTGACATGGGCCGCTCGGCGCGCCTCCTACGCGCGAGCGCGAAGGCTCCGTATGCGGCGCATCGGGGCGCTGATCGGGGGACGGAAAAGAGCAATACCCGCTTGCCTTCACAGGGGGCGGACCGTATAATGTGGGTGACTGACCGGTCAGTCAACCATGTAACTTCTTGTTTTAGCGTGTATAACAGACTTCCTGGGTCCGGCGGGCGGAAGAAAGATGAACCGGTGGGTGATGACGAACGACGATCATAAGACGGCGCGGCGGGGGGAGATTCTGGCGGCCGCGGAGAAGGTGTTCAGCGCGAGCGGTTACGCGGCGACGACGATGGATGCGATCGCGGTGGCGGCGGGTGTCGCCAAAGGCAGCCTGTACAACTACTTCCGCAGCAAGCAGGAGCTGTTCACGCAGGTGGTCGATCACGCGATTTCCGGCGACGAAGCGGAGGTCGAGCGGATCATCGCGTCGGGCGAGTCGGCGTCGCAGAAGATGGACCGCGTGCTGGACATGTGGGCCCAGCGCCTGGAGTACTTCAAGGTATACGGGGCGCTGATGCTGGAGTTCTGGGCGGCGGCGGCCCGGCAGGATCGCTCGGGCGAGCTGGCGGGCGTGTTCCAGAGCATGTACGGACGCTGGCGCGATCGTCTGAGTCGGATCATAACCGAGGGCGTGGTGGCGGGCGAGTTTGCCGCGGACCCGGGCCCCCGCATGGCGGCCTCGCTGATCATGGGCGTCACGGACGGCATCCTGGTGCAGTTGATCCTGGGCGTCGACCTGACAGTCGATGCGGGATTCGTCGAGGCGATGAAGCGGAGCATTCGCGCCGGCCTGTCCGCCCCGGCGGGCGACGGCGCGGCGAGTGAAACAGGTGAGAACCATGAAGAACCACGTGCGGAGTAAGACATTCGACCGGGCCGGGCCGGCGGCGCTTCTGCTGGCGGCTGCCCTGCTGGCGGTCGGCGCGGGCGGCTGCGAGAAGCCCCCCCCGCCCGAGGCCAAGCGCGCGCCGGTGAACGTGAAGGTCCAGCCCGTTACGGTGATCCGGAACTACCGCGACACGGCCAAGCTCCCGGGCGTGGTCGAACCGAACGAGATCGTGACGGTCTCCGCGGAGGTGGCCGGCCGCGTCGAGCGCCTCGCCTGCGAAGAGGGGTGCCCCTGCAAAATGGGCGACCGGATGATCTTCCTGAACACAGACCTGCTCAAAGCCCAACACGACAGCGCTTCGGCCCAGGCGGCGTTTGCCGAGCGGGAGAAGCAGCGACTCGAGCGTGCCCTGCAGCGCGGCGTGGCGACGGCGATGGAGGTCGACACCGCCCAGACACAGGTGGCGGCTGCGACCGCGGCGCTGGACCTGGCGCGGGCGAACCTGGACCGCGCGACGATCGTCGCTCCGACGGGCGGCATCCTCAACGACCTCCCGATCGAGGTCGGCGAATACATCACGCCGGGCATGCCGGTTGCGACCATCGTCGACGTCGAGACGGTCAAGGTCGTCGTCGACGTGCCCGAACGCGACGTGCACTACCTCGCGGTCGGGCAGGCGGACAAGCCCGACATCCTCGTCGGCTCGCGCGAGGGCCGCAGGCTGACGGGCGAGATCACCTACATCAGCGAGGTGGCCGACAATCTGGCCCGGACGACGCGCGTGGAAATCTCCGTGTCCAACGCGCGCGACGAGAAAGGCCGGCGCCCGCTGCGAAGCGGACAGATCGTCAAGGTCGTCCTGACCCGCGAGGTGCTGGACCAGGCGATCCTGATCCCCCTGTCCTCGGTTATCCCACTCGAGGACGAGCACCGCGTCTATATCGTGAATGACAGTCAGGCGCACGAGCGCACCGTCAAGCTGGGCTTCTACCGCGGCAACCAGGTGCAGGTCATCGGGGGCGACCTGGCCGAGGGCGAGAAGCTGATCATCCGCGGGCAACGATACGTCGCTCCCAACCAGACCGTGCGCGTCGTCCCGAACGAGTGAGGACCTCCCGTGCTTCTGTCGAACGCAGCCATCAAGAATCGAACGACGGTGTTTGTGCTGATCCTGCTGATCGTGATCGCGGGCGCGTTCAGCTACGTCACCACGCCGCGAGAGGCCGCTCCCGACGTGCCGATTCCCCTGGTGTTGGTCACCACGCCCTACCAGGGCGTCTCGCCGGAAGACATCGAGACGTCCGTGACGATCAAGATGGAGAAGGAGTTGGCGGGTCTGAAGGGTCTCAAGGAACTGACGTCCACCAGCGCCGAGGGCGTTTCGCTGATCACCGCGGAGTTCCTGCCGTCGGTTGACATCGCCGACGCCCTGAACGACGTGCGGGCGAAGGTGGACCTCGCCAAGGCGGAGATCCCTACCGAAACCGAAGAGCCCGTCATCACCGAGATCAACGTCGCGGAGTTCCCGATCCTGTTGGTCAACATCTCGGGCAGCATCTCGCCCGTGCGCCTCAAAGAGATCGCCGACCAACTTGAGGACGCCATCGAGGAGATCCCCGGCGTGCTGGAGGTCGACGTGCTCGGCGCGCTGGAGCGGGAGATCCGCCTGGAGATGGACCCGGACCGCGTGGCGGCCTACGGGCTGACCATTCCCGAGGTGCTGCAACTGATCCCGTCGCAGCACGTGAACATCTCCGCGGGCGGGCTGGAGACGGAGGGCATGAAGTTCAACGTCCGCGTCCCCGCGGAGTTCACCGAGCCCGAGGAGGTCGACCGCCTGCTGCTGGCGATGCGGAACGGCAAGCCGATCTACCTGACCGACGTCGGCTGGGTCCGCGACACGTTCAAGGACCGCACCAGCTACGCCCGCCTCGACGGCGCGCCGAGCATTACGGTGGCCGTCAAGAAGCGTATCGGCGCCGACATCATTCCCATCGCCGAGACCGTCGAGGAGATTCTGAAAGTCGCCCGCGCCGAGGCCCCGGCCGGCGTGGAGTTCGACATCGTCCTCGACCAGTCCCAGGACATCCGCCTGATGGTCGCCGACCTGGAGAACAACATCTTCTCCGGGCTCCTGCTCGTGCTGATCGTGCTCGTGCTGTTTCTGGGCTTCCGCACCAGCGCCATCGTCGCGGCCGCGATCCCCATGAGCATGCTCATCAGTTTCGCCCTCATCGCGGCGCTGGGCTACACCATGAACATGATCGTCCTGTTCAGCCTCATCCTCGCGCTGGGCATGCTGGTGGACAACGCCATCGTCATCGTCGAGAACATCTACCGGTACATGCAGTTGGGCCACTCGCGCGTGCAGGCGGCGATGAAAGGCACGAGCGAGGTGGCCTGGCCGGTCATCACCTCGACGGCCACCACCATCGCGGCCTTTTCGCCGATGCTGTTCTGGCCCGGGATGATGGGCGACTTCATGAAGTACCTGCCCATCACGCTGATTATTACGCTCAGCAGCTCGCTGTTCGTCGCGCTGGTGATCAACCCGACGATCTGCTCGGTGATCGCTCGCGTGAAGGTCAAGGAGCACGGAACGGAATCCTGGTTGCTTCGAGGCTACCGGCATGTGTTGCGGTTCGCGCTGGGGCACCGCATGCTCACGATCGGCATGTCCTTTCTTCTGCTGGCGGCGCTGATCGGTCTGTACGGCGCCTTCGGCAAGGGAACGGAGTTGTTCCCCGACATCGACCCCAAGCGGGGCATCATCAACATTCGCGGCCCGCAGGGGACGAGCCTCGATACGACCGACGAGATCGCGCGCCGGATCGAGCGACATCTCCAGCCGTACGACGACAAGATGGATTTTGTCATCGCCAACGTCGGCTCGTCCGGGAGTTCCGCGGAGATCAGCTTCGGCGGCGGCAGCAGCGGCCCCCACGTGGGCAACCTGACGTTGATCTTCCCCGATTACGATATCCGCCGGGACCGGGGCACGCCGTCGGCAAAGACGATCGAGGCCATCCGCGCCGACCTGGCGGACATCGCGGGGGCGGAGATCAAAGTCGACAAGCAGGAAGAGGGTCCGCCCACGGGCGAGCCCGTGACGGTGCGGTTCATGGGGAGGGATTTCCAGCAGCTCGAGGAGATCAGCAAGCGAGCGCGGAAGCTCATCGCCGACGTGCCCGGGCTGGTGAACCTGCGGAGCGACTACGAAGCGGCCCGCCCGGAACTCGCGTTTCGCGGCGACCGGCGGCGCACGGTGCTGCTGGGGCTCAGCACGGTGGTGGTGGGCAACTTCCTCAAGACGGCCATCTTCGGGTCCGAGGTGGGCAAGTATCGCCAGTTCAACGACGAGTACGACATCACCGTCCGCCTGCCGATTGACGAGCGCCGCAACATCGAGGACCTGCTCCGCCTGCACGTGCCCAACAGCGCGGGGGCGGCCGTGCCGCTCAGTTCGCTGGGGCACTTCGAGTTCCGCGGCGGATTCGGCACGATCAACCGCATCAACCAGAAACGCGTCGTGACGCTGACGGCCGGCGCGGAAGGACGCCCCGACGAGCAGGTCCTCGCCGACGTGATGGAACTGCTCAGCCCGCTGGGACGCTCGCGACTCGTTGCGAGTGACGTGCAGGACTGGACCGGGTTCTGCTTGCTGCTCGCCGCCGGGCGCGGGCAGCTCGACACCGCCCACGCCGCGGCCGTGCTGGAGGAGTTGTCCCGCAGCGCCAAGGACGTGCTGAACAAGGGCGCCTCGGGAGAGGAATTGACGGCCGAGCAGAAGAACACCGTGATCGTCGCGCTGAACGACACACTCAGCGAGCGCGACCTGTACCGCGAGAGCAACTTCCGCAACGTCGACCTGCCCGACAAGGCCGACGAGCTGCTGAAGCGCGACCGCGCGGACCTGTCGGGCGACGAGATGCGGAAGCTCAACCGCCTGCTGCTGGACGCGACCTACCCGACCGCGATCGCCGCCAGCCGGAGCATCGACCTGCCGCAGGGCTACAGCATCCGCTACGCCGGGCAGAAGGAGGAGCAGGACAAGGCCACCGACTTCCTGTCCAAGGCCTACATCATCGCGCTGCTGCTGATCGTGATGATCCTGGTCACGCAGTTCAACACGCTGTCCGTGCCGCTGATCATCATGACCACGGTCGGTCTGTCCCTGATCGGCGTGCTGGCCGGGCTGCTGATCTGCCAGATGCCCTTCGGCGTGATCATGACGGGCATCGGCGTGATCAGCCTCGCCGGCGTCGTCGTCAACAACGCCATCGTCCTGCTGGACTACACGCGACAACTCCAGCGCAAAGGCATGGACCTGATCGAAGCCGCCGTCCAGGCCGGTGCGACGCGACTCCGCCCCGTCCTGCTGACCGCGACGACGACCATCCTCGGGCTCATCCCGATGGCCACCGGCGTGAGCCTCGACATCCACAAGATCGACTTCGCCCACCCGATGAGCATGATCCAGACCGGCAGCGAGTCCAGCGAATGGTGGGCCAGCATGGCCATCGCGGTCATCTTCGGGCTCGCCTTCGCGACGATCCTGACCCTCGTGTTCGTCCCCACACTCTACACCGTCCTCTACAAACTCGCCGCCAAGATGGGCCTCGGCGGACTCCACCGCGTAGAAGAAAAAGCCGCCCCCCACCCCGAAGCGGAGGATTTCTGAGGAAGTGGTTTCGGGGAAATGCGACGCGCCCGTGCTACCGGCCTCTTAATTCCATCGCGCATCCGGTAGTGTCATTCCATGCATGGCACGAAAGCAGAGCGCTCAAATGATCCACCGGAAGTTCGATCCACGGAATCGGAGCACGATCTATCTGGGGGATACGCGTGATTTCCTGAAGACGCTCCCCGATGAAAGCGTGCAGCTTGTCGTGACATCCCCCCCCTACAACATCGGGAAGGAGTACGAAGACCAAGTCGGTCTCACCGAATATGTGCAGCAGCAAGGAGAAGTGATCAACGAGTGCGTTCGGGTCTTGCGCAAACTTGGTAGTACGTGGCCTTAAGACGGGGCGTCTCTCTGTGAAGGATTGGTTGAATTGTGGCGAGAGTTTGCGGTTAGATAGGGGGCAGCACGAGTCAGCGTAATTGGCGTCTTGGATTGATTTGGTGGCAAGCCCTGAGAAATCCCGTTTCTTGGCGAGCCTCCGAGATCGCTTCGGTTTACTGAAGCGGTTGGAGGGTAGTCAGTCTCTCTTCGACGTCGCACGGGGGGCTGCGAGAGTATATGTCCGGTACTCGAAGGTTCATCCTGGAGGGCGAACCTTCTATGGACTTCGAGAAGAAGACTTGCGTCGCCTGGAAGGCTTCCCCGCAGTCTTGTGCTTCCTATGGGAGGGGCAAGACGAGCCGCTTCTAATGTCGTATGCGGAGTATGAAGAAGTCTTCCGTGTCGCTTCGGCGGCGGGCGATGGTCAATACAAGGTCCAACTCTACATGCAGAAGGAGGGCTTTGATTTCTATGTTCCCAGAGTCGGGCGTTTCAATGTTGAGCCGAATATTGGGTGGCGCGCACTCGATGTGTTGGTGGGGCGCCAGACAACGAAGCCCCTTCCAGAAGTCTCGCACCCGCAGGTGCAAACGCTCCTCGGTGCAATAGGGCATGCCAAGGGATTCGACGTCTGGGTTCCACGTAACGACCGCGACAGACTGGATTGGTCGCTCACACACAAGTACACGTTGCGGGACTCCCTCCCAGAGAGGTTCGATTCGATATTGCATGTACTTGGTGAAGTCGATGTTGTGTGGGCACCCAAGGGCGGCAGCGACCTATGCGCCCTGTTCGAGGTCGAGCACTCGACGCCTATCTACTCAGGACTGCTGAGGTTCAATGACGTTTATCTGACCGAACCAAGGGCGGAATCACGATTCACGATCGTGGCAAGGGGCGAGCTACGGGGACGCTTCGTAACGCAACTGAATCGCCCGACGTTTTGTGCGAGTGGACTGGTTGAAAGGTGCAGTTTCCTGGAATACGCTGACGTGCTCGATTGGCACGGGCGAATCGTGGACTAAGGCCGCAACGGTTAGAGGGCAACTCCCGATGAAGAATGAAACAGTCTGGGTTGTTGTGGACGTACACAGTGGAATACCGAGCCGTGCGCAGGTTTTCTGGGACGAGGAAGAAGCCCAGAAACAAGAAACTCGTCTTCTAAAGACGGTACGCCCGGAATATGACGAGGTCGGGCTCTTTTGCACTGAGCTTCCACAGGCCCGGTAACCAAGGGGGGGCATATCGAGAATGCTCGCGGATCCTTGCGACCGGGAACGAAGATCCACTTGCTGGGCCGTCATCGGGGAAGTGGACCCGAAAACCCACCGAACCAAGAAGAGCAAAGAGAAGCGGATGAAGGGGGACATGCTGTACGACCCGAAGGCGCTCAACCAGACCTTCAAGAGCATCCTGCAAGGGAAGCTAGGCTGGAAATCCACGGTCTACTCCTACTACGTCAGTACAGACCGGAAAGTGATCGACGAGCTCCTGCCACTGGAGTTGTCGGAGCAGGGGAAACTGTTGAGGGAACGGGGAGTTGCAGAGCCGATTCGCTCGTACAAGCAGACGGACTTCGTCAAAGACAAGATCGCCATCGAGGTCCAGTTCGGGAAGTATGCCTTCGTGGCGTATGACCTGTTCGTCAAGCACATGCTGTTCTACAGCGGGGGACTCATCGACGTGGGAATCGAAGTCCTCCCGATGCGCGAGATGCAGGCTCGGATGTCGAGTGGAAT
>CAZEJA010000102.1:0-9143 GCA_964512215.1 uncultured Planctomycetaceae bacterium | reverse complement strand
GTCGCGGTCGCCGCCGGCGCCGAACAGCACGACCAGCGCCCCCTTCGTGTGCGGCAGATCAAAGCTGCGGGCGAGATTCTCGTCGACGTCCTGGATCACCACACCCAGGAAACCGCGCGTGACCTTGCCCGACCGGACGAGCTGATCCATCACCTGCCTCGCCATCCGGGCGGGAACCGCAAAGCCGATGCCTTCGTTGCCGCCGCTGCTGCTGGCGATGGAGTTGTTGATGCCGATCACCTCGCCCCGCATATTGACCAGCGGCCCGCCCGAGTTGCCCTTGTTGATGGCGGCGTCGGACTGGAGGAAGTTCTCGTACCCCCGCCCGCCGGTGCTCCGCCCCTTGGCGGAGATGATCCCCGCGGTGACAGTCTGGCTGAAGCCGCGCGGCGAGCCGATGGCCAGCACCCAGTCGCCCACCTCCATCGCCTCGCTGTCGCCCAGCGGGGCGGCGATCAGGTTGTCGGGCTTGATCTTCAGGATCGCCAGGTCCGTCTGCGGATCGCTGCGAACCCACTCGGTCTCGAACGTCCGCTTGTCGGCCAGCACGACCTCCACCTCGTCGGCGGCGCCGACCACGTGGTAATTCGTCAGGATGTAGCCGTTGTCCGCATCGACGATCACGCCGCTGCCCAGCCCGTGCATGGAGCGGAATCGCTCGGGCTGCTCGTCACGCTCGGGGGCGCGGGGGAACCCGCGCGGGACCGGCAGGTCGCGGTCCTCGAAGAACCGGCGGAGGAAGTCGTCCGCATCCGGCTGGCGGACGCGTTTGGTCACGCGAAGCTCGACCACCGCGGGCTTGACCGCCTTGGCGACGGCGCGGAAGAGCTTCGACAGCGTGTCGCGCTGGCTGAGCCGCGCCAGTTCACTGCGAGCCGCCTGGTTCCTGCCGCTCTCGATGCCGTAGGCGATCCGCCCGGCGAGTTGCGGCCCGTATACGTACGCCCCGCCGACCAGCAGCAGCATCACCACCAGCGGCACCCATGTCTTCAGTGTCTTCGCCATTGCTCTCTCCCGCTTCCGCGCCAGACAGGCGCGCGAACCGATAACAGACTCCAATACCTACTGTTGCATACGGCGGAGACCCCTTCGCGGTTCACGCCTCGCGTCGGGATTTCGGCCGCAGACGGCCCAGAACGCCCCATCCGAGCAGCAGAACCATGTGCGCCGCAACCGCGGGGAGCGTCCAGGACGTCAGGGCGGCAGCCGCCTTGACGCCCGCATCGTCCGCGCGGAGCGTCACGTCCGGCACGCTGCCGGGCGGATCGTCCTCGGACCATTTTAGGCTCTCCACTTCCGCCGCAACGGCCGGAGCGAGCGAGTGGCGGCGACAGAGGCGATTCTCGTAGATCGCCACCGGCCTGTTCGACGGGATCACCGCGGGAATCTCGGCGAGTTTGCGGTAGACCGACTCCCCCGGTGCGAGTTGATGGGCGGGATCGATCGGGGTCGGCAGGTGCGATGCCCGCAGCGAGACGTTGCGGACCTCCACCGGGCGCTCCCCGAGCGTATAGACGCGGAAGAGGACCTCATCGTACTCCAACGCCTCGGCCGTCATGCGAAACGTCCACTCGAAGTGCCGCCAATCGCCGCCGATCTGTTCCCCTTCAACGACCAGTGCCCGCGCGTCGTCCGCGTCGTAGCGGATGCCCTCCGACTGGGCAAACACGTCGGCGCGGACCTGGTCCGACGCCCCGCCGCCCGGGCCGCGGACATCCAGGGCGATTCGATAGATCGTGCCCGCTTCGAGGGAGACGGGCTGGGAGACCTCCGACCGCAGCCAGCGACTCGGTGCCCGCAGGTGCAGCACGTCTCCCTCCACGTCCGCTCGCGTCGTCGTCCACAGACCGGCCAGCACGTTCCGCCCGTCGTCGGGGGGAGCGTCGACAGGCATGCGAACGGACTCAATGACGTCGCGGAACTCCGGCTCGGCCGCGAGGATGTACCGAACGCCGTAGAGGCTCAGCAGGCGGTTGCGTCGCAGCAGGTTCGCCCACTCGCGCGTCTGCCCCCACGGGCGGAAGCCGAACAGGTGCGCGTGCGCGGGCGACTGGAACGGACCGTACGCGGCGATCGTCTCCATGCCGTGGGCAGCGCAGGCCATCGGCAGCAGCAGTTCGTTCGGGCGGTCGCAGTAGTTTCGTCCCAACCCCCAGACGCGGAAGCGCTTGCCGGTGTCCGGCCCGTGGTAGCCCTTCAGCCACGTCGCGGTCGCCGACACGTCGGGATCGGGCGCCGCGCCGGCCGGGACGTCCACGAACCGCGTCAGGACGAACAGGTCGGCCAGCAGGAGCCCCACAAGCACGGCCGCTCTGCGACGCGGCGCACGAAGCCAGAACCGCACGACAACGACCGTCGCCACGAGGATCACCAGCGGCACCCAGACGGCGGGGTTCGTGGGAATCAGCGATCGCATCGCCCCGTCGAGACGTCCCGCGAAACACTCGATGCCGATCGGCCAGCCGCCGAACAGCAGGTGCGACAGCCCGAGGAAGGCGCCGACCGCGAGCAGCCCCCCCACCATCGCCAACGGCAGCACGCGCATCGCGCCGCGCCGGACCGTCACGATCAGGCGCTCGGCGCCCTGCCCGGTTCCAATGCGATGGATCGCGACCGCCGCCAGGACCGCCAGCGCCAAGTCCACGGTCAACACCATCCGCGCCGGGCAGCGGACGTTGCCCAGCACCGGCAGCATGTGAATGAGCCGGTACGTCGGCAGGTAGTAGCCCAGCATGCATACCCCCGCCGCCACCGCCAGCCACGTCCAGACGCGGACGACTGGCGTGAACGCTTCCGCCGGCGCGTCCGGCGGGGCGGGGCGTTTGCGGTACAGCCGCCACACCGCCGCCCCGGCCAGCACGAGCGTCGCCAGCCCCACGTAGCCCAGCATCTCGCAGAGATGCCACGGTCCCCACCACTCGTGCGGGAAGAAACCCGGCGTACGACTCCCCATGAGAAACGGGAACCCCGCCAGCACGCTCGCCAGCGGAAAGAAGCTGTTCTCCCCCGCCGTCGCGTAACCGATGTGACTGCGCGTGGCCTGGCTGAACAGTTCGAACGACGCGACCAGCTGCGGCGCGGCGACCGCCAGCGCCAGCGCCCCCGCCGCCGCGTAAAGCGCAACCGATCGGATGAAGGGGCGTCCGCGAAGCAGCAGGTACGCGGTCCAGACCAGTCCCAGGTGAATCAGCGTCGGCCAATGCCCCGCGACGACCGCCAGCGCGAAGACGGGCACGAGCGCCGCCAGCGCGCCGCGCGGGCGGTCGCGCAGCAGTTCGACCGCCCACAGTCCCCAGGGCAGCATCGCGGCTGTGTGGATCATCCCCAGGTGCACGCGATGGCCGACCATGAATCCACAGAACATGAAGGCGAATGCCCCGAACGTCGCGGCCGCCTCGGTCAGTTTCAGTCGTCGCAGATACGCCAGCGCCCCGAGTCCCGCCGCCCAGAACGCCACCAGGATCGACAGGCAGTACGCCCGCCGCGCCGGCAGGACCGCGAACAGCCACGTCGGCGGGTGCAGGACGGCCGTCTGAGGGTCCGCCAGCAAAGGCACGCCGCTGCCGTCGGCGCCGGTCGCCACCGGCCAGCGCCCCTCGCGAAGCGCACGTCCGACCATCTTCCGCACAGGATAGTAATACAGCGCGTCGTCTTCCCCGGCGGAGACAGGATTGCTCCACAGCGGATACAGCAACGCCACCGGGGCGGCGAGGATCAACAGGATGGGGATGAAGGCACGGAAGGAAGCCATGGGCGTATTAGAGCGGCCGGGACGGCGGCGGGCAACGGGGATTCGTTCGGGAGTTGATCAGGTACTCAGTTGACCAGTTACTCAGGCGCTGTACGGAACGTGTCGCTCGGAGGATCAGGTGGACGATGCGCGCGGTCTGCTTCCTGTATCGCCGAGAGGCAAGCCAGCGCGCAGGCGGCGCCGGAAGTCCGGTAACCCCAGAGAAACGGCGTCCGCGCAACCCACGGACTGATCAACTGAGCAACTGATTCACTGATCAACTCGCCGTAAGGACTCCGGCCTGACGAAGCGTGTAGAGCACGAGGCGCTCGAACGGCACATCCGTCGGGGCGGAGACGTAGACGGCGCCGCGGGAGAGGCACGTCCGCTCGCAGCCGCGGGAGAACTGGATGCACTGTTGGCGGTAGCTGTCGAGGACGTCTTCGGTGACGGTCAGCGAAACCTGGTCGCCGGTCTCGGCCTCGGCGAGCACGAGCGGGCCGTGCAGGTCGCCCTCTCCGGGCGGAGGCGTCCGGACGTGCAGGACGGTGACCTCGCACCGCCGTTGTCGCAGACGGGCCAGCGCGTCGGACAACTCCTCGCCGCAGTCCAGCAGGTCGCTGATCAGCAGCACGATCGCGGGACCCTCGCCCGTGCGGGCGAAACGGTCCACGCACTCGCCCAGGCGCGTCCGCCCGGCGGGTTCCAGTGCGGTGAGGAAGTCCAGAAGCTCCAGCACCTGCCGACGGTTCCGCCCGGTGCGGAGGCCCGCGCCGAGTTGCTCGCCGAACGGCAGCACCGTGACGCGGTCGAGCGACCCCATCGCCACATACGCCAGGGCGGCCGCCGCGCGGCGGGCGTAATCAAACGCCTCTGTCGCCCCGCCCGGGGCCATGGACGCGGACGTATCCAGCAGGACCGCGACCTCCTCGTCGCTGTGCTCGTGGAACAGGCGCAGCAGGAGCTTTTCCATGCGGGCGTAGTAGGGCCAGTCCATGAAGCGCACGTCGTCCCCCGGCGCGTAGGCGCGGTGGTCGGCGAATTCCAGCCCGTCCCCCAGTCGCCGCGACGCCCGCAGCCCCGCCGACCCGCGCGACGAGACCCGCTTGGAGATCAGGTGCAGGCGCTCGAGCCGGGCCAGGAACTCCTCGTCGAAGAACTCGCCTCTCGCTCGCGCGGGCATCACGCCCCCAGTCTGACGCGCTTCTCGCATTCGAGGATGATCTGCCCCAGTTCGTCGGCGTCGTCGGCGGAGATCATGTTGCTCAGGTCGACCTCGTCGTGGAGCATCTGCGCCAGGCGGGCCAGCACGTGCAGGTGCGTGCGGTCGTCCTTGCAGCAGATCAGGAAGAACAGACGTGTCAGCGTCCCGTCGGCCGCCCCGAAAGGCACGCCCGAGGACGTCAGCCCCACCACGATGAAGCTGCAGGAAATATCGTAGGGCACGGGATGTCGCGGATGCGGCAGCGCGACGCCCGGCGCGATGGCCGTCGAGCACAGTTCCTCACGCTGGCGGACCTCCTTGAGCAGATCCTCCTTGCCGTACACGACGCCCGCCTGGTCGGCGGCATCGACGAGCTTCCGCATCACGGCGTCGCCCGTGCGGGCGTCCATGGGCACGACCATCGTCCCCGCCGTCACCAGGGGCCAGACCAGCAGGGACCGTTCCTCGAACCCGTGGTGCTTCGTGACGCCCTTCTCGATGTCCGCCAGGCGTTCCTTCGGCAGCTCGTGGATCTGCTCCTCGACCCAGTGATCCACCTCGCCCTTGTGGAAGACGAACCGCCCGCCGACCTTCCGGCACGGGAGTTGCCCGCGGGCGGCGAGCTTCACGACCTTCCGCAGGTCCATGTGCAGGTAGGCGGACACTTGCTGCTCATCCATTTGCTCGTGGGGCATGGTTGGATTCCTTCACTGAAATGACGCGCGTATGCTATCTCCGCCCGGCGCGTTTCTCAAGCAGAGATAAGTCCTTTTCCTGTCGGAGAGAAGATTGACATCGATTCCGCCGAGGCGTACAGTTCAAGTAGGAAGTCGTCGGTACGCAAGTCGATCGGCCGGGAAACTCCAGGCTTTCGCAGAAGGAGCATGTCGATGCCTGATAAGAACGAACAGTTCCAGTGGATCACCAACTTGGCGCGAATCGCGCTGATCGTTACCCAATCGGTCCTGGGATTGGCCATCGCGGTGACGGTCGCGATGACCATCCTGAAGGCCCTGAAAATCTCCGACGGGCCCCCGTGGGAAGCCCTCGCGCCCTGGGTGCTGATGATCCTTGTGGAAATCGCCGCCGTCGTGTGGACGTTCGTGCTCCACGGGCTGGTCAGCCTGTTCGTAGCCGTCGAATATTCCGCGCGGAACTCGGCCAACCGCCTGTCGCGCCTGGAGACGCTCGCGGCCGACCAGTCGGAGAGCAGCCGCAAGCTCGTCGACCTCGGCAGCCTGTCCGACCAGGCCAAGAGTCTCGTCTATCGGGATCGCGAATTGGAGGCCGTCCGCGAGACGATCCACGAAGACCTCATCAAGCAGGACTACGGCACGGCGGCCGTGCTCATCGACGCCGTCGAGACGCGGTTCGGGTATCCCGACGAGGCCCAGCGGATGCGGGAAGAGCTGGAGGCCTCGCGGAAGGCGACGCTGGAAGAGAAGATCGACGCCGCCGTCGCGCGGATTCAGCAGATCATCGACCGGCGCGACTGGTCCCGGGCGACGCGCGAGACGCGCCGGATCCTGCGCCTCTTCCCGGACAACCCCAAGATCGCCTCGCTGCCCGAGCGGATCCAGCAGGCCCGCACCGAGCACAAGCGCGAACTGCTGGAGCGCTACGGGGAGGCCGTCAAGAAGAACGACATCGACACGAGCATCAAGCTGCTCAAGGAACTGGACCTCTACCTCAGCCCGCAGGAAGTCGCCGCGCTGGGCCTCGAGGAATCCGTCCGGGGCGTGTTCAAGGAGCGCCTCCACCAGCTCGGCGTTCAGTTCGCGATTCGCGTGACCGACCAGCAGTGGGACGAAGCCATCGCCGCCGGCGAGGAAATCATCCGCGAGTTCCCCAACAGCCGCATGTCCCAGGAAGTCCGGGAGAAGATGGGCGTCCTGAAGGCCAAGGCCCGCTCCGCCGGCAGCGCCCCTCCGCCACAGGAGTAGCGTCCGGCAGGCGACATCCAACCGATCGATGAAGGCGACCCTCCCGAGTTGCGGCGTTCTCGTCTGTCTCTTCGTCGCGGGGGCGGTGATGTCCGCCGGCGCTGACGCTTCCCCGGATCCCCCCGACCGCCCCGCCCCGATGCAGCTTCTCGGCGACCCGGGATTCCGCCGGGGCTTTGCCGTCTGGGACCCCGCGCCCGGCAAGCACGTCCGACGAGGCGCGATCCAGCCTTCCGCCGACGCCGGTGAGCCCGTCTGGGGGCTGGCTCAGTGGAACAGCCGTCTGAGCTTGGTGGGCTGCCGTCCGGAGAAGCTCCCCTCCGGCGACGTCCGCTTCGCCAACGAAGGCAAGACGGTCGTCTTCCGCGCCGGCGAGGAAGGAGGACTCATCCTGGGCGTTTACGCCCGCGCGGAGTACCGCGGGAAGCCTCACCGCAAGGGCACTCCCTGGGTGCACCTGCTGGCCGAGCAGAAACTGCAGCACCACCCCGCCCTGCTGGAGTTGGAGCGGGTCCGCTTCCGCATCCAATATCGCCTGCTGAAGGCGACGTCCGACCGCCCCGCCGACTGGAACGGCAAGATCCACAGCGACGCCGCCCAGTTCCTCGCCTTCATCACGGTCCAGAACCGCAACCGGAAGTCGCCCGGGCATGGCGACTTCGTCTGGTTCGGCGTCCCGATGTACGACAGCCGCTGGCGGTTGCCCCGCCCGCATGCTGCGTTGGACAAGGGCACGGGCAAGTTCATCTACAACCCCGGGGGCGAAGCGTACACGAAGTCCAGTGCCCACGACCGCAAATGGGTCGCCATCGACCACAATCTGCTGCCGCTGATGATCGAGGGCGTTCGGACCGCCTGGAAGCGCGGCTTCCTGGCCGAGTCGCGCGACTTGGCCGACTTCCGCCTGGGCGGGTTCAACATGGGTTGGGAAGTGCCCGGGCTGCACGACGTGGAGATGGAAGTGAAGGGGCTGGGACTGACCGCGACGCTCAGGCGTCCGCGGCAAGGCCCCGCGGAAATGTCGAATGTTGAATGACGAATGTCGAATGAACGCAGAATGCACAATGTCCAGTGATTACCTGTCGGCGGGCGGCGTCGACATTCGACCTTCGACATTCCTTCGACATTCAACATTCAGCCTTTGACATTCCGCCGGCTCCGCCGGCGCTTTGCATCTCGCGGCGAATCGGCTATCCTCAATTCCCGTTCAAATCACGATCGAGCTAATGGAAGGACCCGCCATGTCCGCTGTCGACCGCCGCACGTTCCTCAAGTCACTGGGGCTGGCCGCCGCTGCAGGCGCCGCACGCTCTGCCATCGGCGCAGCCGCCCCGCGGAAGCGCAAGCCCAACATCGTCTTCATCATCACCGACGACCAGGCGTTGGACTCGTTCGGGTTCCTTCGCAAGAAGGCCCTCACGCCGCACATCGACAAGCTGGCGGCCGAGGGGGTCTACCTGTCGCGGGCCTACGCGTCGAGCAGCGTCTGCACGCCCAGCCGCTTCACGTGCCTGACCGGCAAGTACGCCAGCCGCTGCCAGTCCCCGCGTTTCCTCAGTTCGGCCACGCCCGAGGGCTGCCTCGACGTCCAGTGGAACACGGACCTCAGCCCGGACCACGTCAACCTGCCGCAGGTCCTCCGCAAGGCCGGCTACGTCACCGGCGTGGTGGGCAAGTGGCACAACGGCGGCGGCGATTCGTCGAAGCTCTGGCGGAACTTCGAACGCAAGAGCGACCCGTCCGACCCCGCGGTGGCCAAGAAGCTCGCGGTCGCACAGGAGACGTTGCACGCCTGGGTCCGGAAGTGCGGGTTCGATTACGCAGCCGCCATGAACCTGGGCAACTTCGGCGCCCACGCGGTCCTCGCGCTGCGGCACCACAACCAGGAATGGATCACGAAGGGCGCCTTGGATTTCATCGACCAGAACAAGGACCGCCCCTTCTACCTCTACATGGCCACCACGCTGCTGCACGGACCCAGCCCGCTGGCGTCGCTCAAGGCCGACCCGCGCATCACCCACGCCGGGCTGCTCGACAAGCCCCTGACCGTCCAGCCGTCACGGCAGGACGTGCTGCAGCGTGCCCGCAAAGCCGGCGTCCCGGATCGCCTGGTGCCCGCAACGTGGCTGGACGACGGCATCGGGGCGGTCCTGAAGAAGCTGGACGACCTGGGCATCGCCGAGAACACGCTCGTGTTCTTCTTCAACGACCACGGTGTTGAACAGGCCAAAGGGAGCAACTACGAGGGCGGCGTTCGCACCCCGAC
>CAZEJA010000101.1:0-9172 GCA_964512215.1 uncultured Planctomycetaceae bacterium | reverse complement strand
CGGACGTCGGCGAGCATGATCGACCCGTCGATCAAGAGCCTCAACTACCTCAACAACATCCTGGCGAAGATCGAGGCGATCGACGCGGGGGTGGCCGAGGCGATCATGCTCAACGCGTCGGGCAACGTCGCGGAGTGCACGGGCGACAACCTGTTCATCGTCAAGGACGGTGCGGTGATCAGCCCGCCGCCCGAGGCCGGGCTGCTGATCGGCATCACGCGCCGGGCCGTCATGGGCCTCGCGACGAAGCTGGGCCTCGAGGTCGTCGAGCGGAATATCGCGCCGGCGGACCTGTACGAAGCCGACGAGTGCTTCCTGACGGGCACGGCCGCGGAGGTGATCTCCGTGACGCGGATCGACGAGACCGTCATCGGAGGCGGCGTGCCCGGCGCCGTGACGCAGCGCCTGCTGGGCGCGTTTCGGGAATTTATCGCTTCGGGCGAGTGGTAGGCGCCCCGGAGGCGGAGAGAGAGCAGACGACGGCCCGCAAGGGCCCGGACACACACGGTCAAGGAAAGGTCACACACCATGAAACGACGCCAGTTCATGAGAGCCGCGGCAACGACGGGAGCAGGCGTGATGATCCTGCCGAGCGGCGTGCTTCGGGGGCAGAACGCCCCGAGCAACAAGCTGAACATCGCCCTGGTCGGCGCCTACGGGCGGGCAACGGCACACTACAGATCGATCTCGAGCGAGAACGTGGTGGCGCTGTGCGACGTGAACTCGAAGTTCCTCGCCAAGGCGGCCGAGAAGTTCCCGAACACCAAGCACTACTCCGATTGGCGCAAGTGTGTCGATCAGAAGGACCTGGACGCCGTGGTCTGCTGCACGCCGGACCACGTGCACGCCCACATCTCCAACTGGTCGATGAACCGCGGGCTGCACGTCTATTGCGAAAAGCCGATCGCCAACTGCGTCAACGAGGCCCGCGTGGTCCGCGCGACGTATCTGAAGAACAAGGACAAGCTGGCCACGCAGGTGGGCACGCAGCGTCACGCGATGGACAACTTCGCCCGCGTGCGCGAGCTGGTGCTCGACGGCGCGATCGGCGACCTTACGGACGCGTACGCGTGGGGCAATCGCCAGCTCCCGCGCCCGGGCTACCTGCCCGCGAAGGGCTCGCCGCCGGCGCACCTCGACTACGATCTGTGGATCGGTCCTTCGCCGTACCACCCGTACAACCCGGGCTACTTCGACTACGAAGCCAAGGGCGCCAACTGCCTGAACTGGAACATGTACTGGGACTTCGGCAGCGGGCAGATCGGCGACATGGGCAGCCACACGATGGACCTCGCCTGGAACGCGCTGGACGCGGACCTGCCCACGACGGCGGAGGGCAAGGGCGACAAGTTCAACCCGGATGTCACGCCGGTTCGCCTGGAGACGCGCTTCGACATCCCGGCCAATAAGTGGCGGGGCGCGATCAAGCTCAATTGGTACCAGGGCGGCGCCATGCCCCGGTCGCCCAAGAGCTACGTGGACCTGAACAAGATCGGGCACGGCGTGATGTTCAAGGGCACGAAGGGCTATATCATCGCCGACTTCAATTCGCGCATTGTCCTGCCGTACGGCAAGGGAACGGACATGAGCTACTACACGCCCCGCTCGAAGGACAAGCTGATTCCGCCGCTGGGGCACTTCCAGCAGGAGTGGATCGACGCGTGCAAGGGCGACCGCAAGACGTCCTGCGACTTCGATTACGGCGGGAAGCTGATCGAGACGATGCTGCTCGGGCTGGTCGCGTATCGCGTCGGCAAGAAGATCAAGTACGACGGCAAGACCGGCACGACCGACAACGCCAAGGCGAACGAACTGATCACCCGCAAGTACCGCGAAGGCTGGCCCCTTAACGGGTAAGCCCGAGCGAGACACCCAGAGACGCATAACAGAAGGCCCGCCGATTCGGCGGGCCTTCTGTCTATGGACGCCCGAAGCTGAAAGCTGAAAGCTCCGTTCAATCCAACCCAAGCATGCCCTTGAACGCATTGGCGATTTCGGGGTGGAGGTCTTCGTTGATGCCGTTCTCGTCGTACTCGACGCCCATCGCGTCGAGGTCCTTCTTCATCTGAAGCACTTCCTCTTCCGGACTGACGCGAGGAGGAACGTCCCTGCCCAGGGGGACCAGCCAGGCGTTGAGCGTGTGCCCGCCGTCGACGAGCAGGTCGTGACCCGTCACGTAGTTCGAGGCGTCGGAGGCCAGGAAGATGACCGTGCCGTACAGATCCTCCGGCCGCTCCATGTAGCCCATGGGCGTCAGCTCGCGGATGCGCTGCCGGGCCTCGACCGGGGTCGACGCGTGCATGGGCGTCAGCAGGTAGCTGGGGCTGAAGCAGTTGACGTTGATGTTGAACCGCCCCCACTCGGCCGCGAGGGTGCGGGTCATGTGGACGATGCCCGCCTTGGAGGCGTCGTACGAGGCATTGCAGTTGGCGATCCTCGCCGACATGGAGGCGGTGTTGATGATCTTCCCGCCGTCGGGGCCCTGCTGGATCATCTGCTGCGCCGCCGCCTGCGCGCACAGCCAGGTGCCCGTGAGATTGACGGCGATCACCTTGTCCCAGTCCGCCTGGTCGAGGTCCTCGTCGCCGCCGAGGATGGCGATGCCCGCGTTGTTGACGGCAATGTCGAGGCGGCCGAACTTCTCCACCACCTGCGCGACCATCGCCTGCACCTGCTCGCGCGACGTGACGTCGCACTCCACGCAGAAACTGTTGACGCCCAGGGCCCGCATCTCTTGCGCCGTCTTCTCTCCCGTCGCGGCGTCGATGTCGACGATCGCGACATCCGCCCCGGCCATCGCCAGCGCCGTGGCGCACGCCTTGCCGATGCCGACCGACCCGCCGGTGACAAACGCCTTCCTGCCCGCAAGGGCGAACATCTCCGTCATGCTCTGAGTCATGTGGTTCTCCTGTAGTTGCCTGCCTCTGTCTGACAGCTCGACGGACTCGCGTTGCACGCTGCTCGCAACGCGCCGCTTGCGGCTTAGCAGTAACGCTCCCATCCTCCACAAGCAGGAGTCCTCAAGAGAGCCTAGTACGCTGAACCGCCTCCCGCCGGCGATGTACCTTCCAGAATGATCCTGCCCGTTCTCACGCCGATGCCGAATCGCGTGGCGCCGGCCTCGTGCATGGCCAGCAGCGTCGCCTTGTCGCGAACGCCTCCAGCGGCCTTGACCTCGCAGCGATCTCCCACGGTCCTGGTCATCAGGGCAACGTTTTCGAGCGTCGCGCCCGTCTCGGCCCAACCCGTCGCGGTCTTGACGTAGGCGACGCCCGCATCCGCCGCGATGTCGCACGCGCGGACGATCTCGTCGTTCGTCAGGTGGTGACATTCGAGGATCACCTTCACGGGCAGCCCCTCGGCGGCGTCGATGACCGCGCGGATGTCATCGCGATGCCGGTCGAGCTTGCCCGCCTTCAGCCACGCGATGTTGTGGACCATGTCGAACTCTCTGCACCCGAGAGCCTTCTGCTCTTTCACCTCGGCGACCTTGGTGGCGGATGAGGCGGCCCCGCTGGGGAATCCCACCGTCGCCGCGGCCAGGACCGGGGCGTCCCCGATCTTCTCGACCAGGTACGGCACGTGAGCGGGCAGGACGAAGATGGCGAACACGCCGTGCTGGACGGACAGCGCCACCGCGTCATCGATCTCCTCGAGCGTGCTGTCGGCGCGAACGCAGCTCAGGTCGATCATCCGTGCTAGGGTCCGGTCGTCCATATGCTGTCTTTCGTGATCGTTCTCTGCCAAGCCGCAAGCGGCGTCTTACAGGGCGGACAAGTCGTCGCCGATGTCGCTCAGGAAGCCGTTGAGTTTCTCGAAGACGGCCATACGCTTCTCATAGGACTTCGCGTTGTCTGCGTCGGGGCTCGTGGTGCTGCTGATCCTGTGGATCTCGCCGATCGGGGCGTAGTCCTTCCATTCGCCCAGGCCCACGAAGGCCGCCGCGGCCGCCCCCAGCGCCGCGGCCTGCTGACCGACCTGGCTGCGGAGGATGTTCTTGCCGTACAGGTCGGCGTAGATCTGCATCCAGAAATCGCTTCGCGCCCCGCCCCCGACGGCCAGGATCTCATCGCTCAGGGGCGAGAGCTTCTCCAGGCCCCGCAGCGCCACCGCCTGCGCCATCGCGATGCCTTCCATCGCCGAGCGGATCATATCCGCCTGCGTGGAACCGAGGTCCAGGTGAACGAAGCCGCCCCGCACGTTCTGACTCGGGTCCAGCGACGACCCGCCCGCCATCGACGGCAGGAACATCACGCCGCCCGCGCCGGGAGGCGACTGCTCCGCGAGTTCCAGCATCCGCTCGTAGGTGCTGATGCCTCTCTCGGCTGCGCTCGCGTCGAGGTTCGTGCACAAGTTCTCCCGGATCCACCGGAAGGACGACCCCGTGGAGAACACGCCCAGCGCCGACGTGAACTTGCCCGGCACGACGTGGGCGAACACGTAGGGGCGGGACTTCACGTCCAGCAGCGGCTTGCTGTCGGTCACCGCGATCCAACTGCTGGAGCCCATCGAGTTGTACACGTCCCCGTCCCGGAAGGCCCGCGCCCCCAGCGCCATGCAACTGTTATCCACGCCGCCGGCGACCACCTGCACGGACGCCGGAAGCCCCAACTCGTCCGCGGCCTCGCCCGTCAGCGTGCCGATCACCTCGCTGGCCGGGCCCGCCTTGGGGAAGATCCCGCCGTCCAGGTCCGCCGCTCCGAGCAGTTCGTCCGAATACCGCGAGTGCTGGAGGTCCCACACGCCGCAGCCGGACGCGTAGGAATCATCCGTCCGCATCACGCCCGTCATCCGGTAGTTGATGTAATCCTTGGAGCCCAGCACCATGCCCAGGCGGCCGAACACGTCCGGCTCGTTGTCCCGCAGCCACATGTTCTTGAAGGCGGTGTACAGCGACGCCGGGAAGCCGTTCCCGGTGGTCAGGTACCACTGCTCTTCGCTGACGGCGGAGAAGAACTGTTCGGGCTGGGTGTCCGGGCGGGAATCGGACCAGATGATTGCATGGGGTCGCAGCAGCTCTCCCTGCGCGTCCAGGGCGACCAGTCCCAGCGAATGCCCGGAGATTCCGATCGCGGCGATGGAATCCGCCGCCCCGTCCCATTCGTCCAGCAGCAGGCGCGTCGCGCCGACCGTCGCCCGCCACCAGTCCTCCACGTCCTGCTCGTGCCAGCCGGGCCTGGGGTACTGCGTTTCGTACGTCGCGAAGTGGGAGACCAGGCACTCTCCGTCCGGTTGATAGACGGAGGCCTTGATTCCCCCCGTCCCGAAATCGTAGGCCAGAACGTTGCTCATGCCGTGGGCTGTGCGCTACTGCTTCTTCGGGCGCTTCTTCCTCGGGGGCTTGGTGTGGGGCGTCTTGGGCTCGGCCTTGATGGGCTCGCCCTTGGCGGGGGCGATTTCCTTGAGGTAGATGTTCTTCCAGCGGACGCTGTACGGTCCGCGATTGCCGACACCGTGCACCTGCAGGCCGATGATGCCTTCGGAGTTGTCGGCGTAGCGGGCCTCGTCGTACGTCAGGTCGGCGACCGGGTTCCCGTTGATCCACGTCTGGATCTTCCGCCCGACGGCCTTGATGCGGTACTGGTTCCACTCGCCGTTCTTGAAGTGGTCGTGCTGCTTGACCTTGGGGTCCTTGGACTTCGGCTCGGGCGACTGCCACCCGCCGGCGGCCTCGCCGTAGATGAAGCCCGCTTGCCCGGGCCCGGCCTCGATCTCGACCTGCGGGCCGTACACGCGCCCGCCGTGCGGAGCTTCCTTGAGCTTCGAGCGGATCTGCACGCCGGAGTTCAGCTCCTTGTTGACCAGCAGGACGTCGAACGTCAACTCGAAGTCGCGGAACGCCTTGTCCGTGGTCAGGAACGTGTTGGGGCTGCCTTTGACGGTCGTGCCGAGGACCGAGCCCTTGTCGACCTTGTACGTCGCCGTTCCGCTCTTGACGGTCCAGCCTCCCAGCGTCTTGCCGTCGAACAGGCACAGCCAGCCGTCGTCTTTCTGCTTCTGCGTCAGCGTGTTGTTCTTGGCGGGGGCGGGGGCCTTCGCGGCCGGCTTGCCCGCGGCTGACGCCAGCGTGCAGGCGGCCAGGAGGATTGCGGTGATTCGGGTGGTCATGTCTGCTCCTTCTCTGATGGATCGTTGGTGTTCGTTGCTCTACAGGCTCGGGCCATACTCTTTGCGCGCCTGCAGACTCAGCCACTCGTTGATTTCAGGCGGACAGTGTACCAGCGCGGGGAGGCGACCGGAAGAAGCGTTGCCGGGGTGGAGGCCTTCCGCTCGCCTGGCCTCAGGGGTATACTGCCGGGGGCGAACCCCATCCATGGCACGGAACCTACCGCTGGAAGCACCTGACCCCCTCCGGGACGGCCCGTCGCGGACGGGGGAGACGCGCGGGCGTGCGTGCCTTGCTGGTGCTGTTGCCTGTCGCGGCGATCCCGCTTGCGTGTGACGGTACTGATACTCCGCCCGATGCAACGAGGCCGGTCGGCGAACTGCTGGAGACCCCGGTAACTCTCTCCGCCCGGTCGCGCGGGACCTCCGTGCCTGTGGCCGAGGTCCCCCTCCGTGCGGGAACCTGGTATCACGCGGTCGTCCGCTATCGCACCGATCCGTCCGAGAAGGTCGATAACCTCGGCGTCGCCCTGTGCGACGTCCGGTTCCGCAAGGGCGGCGAACCCGTCCGTCTCGCCAAGGCCCCGGGCCTCTTGGTCGCCCCCGACGGCCGCATCTACAAGTACCTGCCCGCTCGAGGCCCCCCCGATGCCGAGCAGGGCCCTGCCCAGCGGCTGGCCTTCTCCTTCCGGGCGCCCGACGGCGTGGATTCGGTCGCCCTCGCGCTGGTCCCGTGGCATAACAAGGCCACGGTGGTCGTGGACTCGTTTGCGCTGCGGGCCGTGCCCCCCTTGGCGGAAGGCAGCCAGCAGGCCGTCCCCGCTCGTCATCGACTGCATCCGGATGAGGAGCTGTTCGCCGGCTTCGACGAGCCTGCTGCCCTTGTCGACACCCCCACGCCGCTGCCGTTGAGCGTTCCGCCGCGGCGCACGTTGACGCTCTCGGGTCGCGTCCTCTCTCCGCACGTCGGGGACCGGAACAAGGCCCTCATCGCCGTCAAGTGTTTCGATTCCGACGGGAGCTTCCTTCCGCCGCCCTATCCCGGCATGACTACGTCCCCCGCGGCGGGCCCCTACGTATATCTCCCGACCCACGACAGCGTGAATCCCTTCCGGTTCCGCCTCCGCCTGCCGCCCGGGGCGTCGACGGTGGAGCTTCATCTGCGGCGCTGGGCGTCCGACGCGGCCTACCTGCTGGGCGAGGACTTCCGCGTGCGGGCCGAGGCGCCGACCACGCTCAAGGAGCATCTCCGCTGCGCCGGCGTCACGGGCGGCGAGCCCCTACCTCCGAAGCAGTGGATGCAGGATCCGCAGCTCGTCGACAGGTGGCTGGCGTACTGGGCTGCGTCTCCGGGCACGCCCTCGCCCCGGGACCCGGCGTTCTGGCTCAATCCGGCCGATTGCGTCGAGCGCGTTCCCGCGGCCGGGCACGGTATATCGGTCGGAGAGGGCTTCTACAAGAATCTGGCGGAAGGCAGGCTGGCTCTCTGCAGTTTCCGCCCGTTCACCGTGGGATCCCCCCCGGACTGGCGAGCAGACCCGTTTGGCTCCACGGGCTGGCGACAGCGGTACCAGGCCCTCTACTGGCTGTCCCAGTACGCCGCGGTACTGCCCCCGCGACGCGCTCTGGATGGGGCCAAGCGCATTCTCGGATCCTGGCTGGCCGCCAGTTTATGGCCCCACGCCGAAGACCACTTCGCCTGGGAGGACCACGCCGTCGCGATGCGGCTGGAGGGGCTGGTGACCCTCTATCTCGGGTACACGTCCGGTCCCCGGGCCCACAGCTTCGTCAACTACAGAACGGTCCCCCCGCTGTCTCCGTTGATCGACGGGGATCGCCTCCTCAAGCGGAAGATCGCCGCTCAGATGATCGTCGACGCCCTGTTGCTCGAGGAATTCCTGTACGCGCCTTCCTTCCATGCCCACAACCACAATCAGTTCCACGCGCATGCTCTGCTGCTGTTCGCGCTCGCTTTCCCGAACATGCCGCAGGCCGACCATTGGCGGGCGGAGTCCCTTCGCAGGCTGTCCGAGCTGGTGGATGAACTGTTCCATCCCGACGGCGTGAGCGCCGAACAGTCGACGGCGTACCACATCTGGGTGATCATGGCCTCGCTGCCCGAGTACGAGTTGATCGCTGGCATGGGCTCTGTGGACCGGTCTCTCAAGGAGAAGTTCCGATCGGTTCTGGAGCGAGCCCTGATCGTGGCCGTGAACATTCTCACCCCGTCCGGCGCGTGTGTGCAATCGGGCGACAGCCCGGCATTCCCCCGGGCGAAGGAGGAAGTCACGGTGCTCGTGAAGCGGTTCCTGCCGCACACGCAAAGCCCGGTGCTGCATCGGTTTGTGAAAGACGACGCGCCCCCGGCGGGGGCTCACCTCTTCCGCGAGGGGGGCTACCTGGTGTGTCGTTCCGCCCGTCCGGACGAGCGGATGCTCTTCGTCGATTTCTCCGGGCAACTGCACTCACACGGCCACTACGACATGGGCTCGTTCTGCTTCGAGGGCCTGGGCAACCGATGGGTTGTGGACCCCGGCGGACCGTTCAACTACGGGACGTACAAGAGGAGCGTGCTGGTGGGCTCCGGGTCGCACAACGTGGCGGCCCCCATGGGGCACGGGCAGGTGGAAGGGCATGCAGCCGTCGAGCAGTTCCGGGAAGCGGACGGCGTGCGGGTGTTCTCGATCCGAACGAACGTCTACGGTGCGGGCTTCCTTCATCGTCGGGTGTTTGCAGTAGCGGAAGACCTCTCCGCGTTCGCGGTCCGGGACGACTTCCATTCGGACGCCGCGTGCGACGGCTATGTCTCCTCCGTGGTTCTGGCGCCGACGGTCCAGGCCGCCGCGAAGGGCGACGGGCGCGTGATCCTGACAGGCGCCAAAGGCGCGACGTTCGAGGTAACGCCGTTCTGTGAACCGGGGGGAACGCCCGGCGTGTGCATCGGCCCCGCGGAGGTCACCCCGGACGCCGGAAAGCTCGTTCCGACCAAGGCGCTGCGATTCACCACCCCCGCCCGTCCCCCCGGCGCCTCCTCCCGCGGCTACGTCTTCGCCGCCACCGGCGCCGC
>CAZEJA010000100.1:0-9187 GCA_964512215.1 uncultured Planctomycetaceae bacterium | reverse complement strand
GCGCCCGATGAGCAGGGACAGCCTGCCCATGACCGTGTACCCGAACGAGGCCCCGAACGAGACCATCAGGAACCAGATGCCAACCTGCGATACCGCCCGCCCGACGCGTTTGTGTTCCACGGAGAAGAAGAAGTAGAACAGCACGGACACGGTCCCGATCAGCACCACCAGGGCGCCGACGATCGGGACGACCGTCTGCAGGACCCACGCCCACCCGGTCGGCGCGGCAGCGCCCTGGGCGGCAGCGGCCTGCAACGGCGCGACGGCGGCTTCGAGTTGCTTGAGGATGTAGCTGTGCGTGACAACGGCAATGCCCACGCCGGCGCCCCAGCCTACCATCAGCCCGTAGGAGTAGCGGCTCAGCCAGCCGCGCTTGCGGCTGAGGCGCGTCAGCAGGAGCAGCCCAAGCACGATGGGCACGCCCCGGTGGAGGATCGCGTCGAGCAGTGCCCCGCTGGTGGGCGCGTTGAACAGCGGATCGTAGACCTCGGGGCGGAGCGACTGTCGCCAGGTAATGATCGCACCGTAGCCGAGCGTCACGCCGACGTAGAGATTCTCCGCAATCTTGAACAGCGGATTGTCGCGGTACAGGAAGCTGTACATGATCAGCGTCAGCCCGGCCGCCAGGATGATGCCGATCACCTTCGCGTGGTCCGCGTCCTCTTCGAAGGGCTTCTGGATGACGAGGCTGACAATCAGGAACGCGACGACGAGCGCAACGAGCACGCTCAGTTCAATCGTGCGTCGCATCGGACTGATTGTCTCTTCCTGCAAAGCCATCCTCTTACCCTTCTCGTCCGCGGCGGATGCGGGAGATCACGAACTTGGCGTTGGCCCCGAGCAGCAGAACGAGCAGCAGTACGTGCGCCACGGACTGCGCCTGCATGCCTCGCGTGGCATCGCCGGGCTTCTGGAGCAGCGCGGCGTCATCGGACTCCTTCAGCATCAGTTCATAGTCTGCCGCCCCACGAAGCCCGCCCAGAAAACCCACGATCTGTCCCGATTGCAGGAAC
Source organism: uncultured Planctomycetaceae bacterium (assembly GCA_964512215.1). Classification (GTDB taxonomy): domain Bacteria; phylum Planctomycetota; class Phycisphaerae; order SM23-33; family SM23-33; genus CAZEJA01. The sequence goes on along the minus strand of CAZEJA010000100.1, from coordinate 8,174 downwards.
GGATACAGGTCGGGCGCCATGACGGCCGTGCAACCCGCCCCGAACGGGAAGTCGAACCGATCCGCCGCGTAAGCGATCCACATTTCCACGGTCTGTCCGGCGGCGAGATCGATCAGGAGTTTAATGTCCTTGAGAGACCGGACGTTCGCCAGCGCGGGCAGCGACTGCGTGGACTTGCCGTAGTAGTCCTTCTCGAATGCGCCCTTGATATCCTCGCCCATGTTCAGCACGAGGTTCTGGTACCCCGGGCGGAACCCCAGGAACACGTAGTCGCGACCCGAGAGCTTCTCCTTGCCCCACATCTCCTTGGCGTCCGCCGCGGCGGTTTCACACGCCAGTTTGCACAGGCCCACCCCCGCCTGCCAGTGGGTCATGACGATGGGGACCACATCCTCCTTGAAGCAGTGACGCAGCAGCGCAAGGCTCATGGGGTACAGTTCGGCCTCGGAGGCCGGATCATAATCGAACGCCAACAGCACGGGCGAGCCGGGCTCGAGGCTGTCGATCTGCTGGTAGAGCTTCTCCGCCCAAGGGGAAGGCCTGAAGGGCAGATGCAGCGTGACAAGGTAAGGCAGAATGACCGATGCCGCGACGAGCACGTAGATCACGTGGCGAATGATGGCGAGACGTCGAAGTTCGGATTGGGGAACGGCCATCAGTCACCCCCTCCCATGTAGGACCGCTCGATTCCGAAGAGAATCCGTAGCGACTGCGAAATGGCGCCCAGACTGATGCCCAGCAGGATGCCTCGCTTGGCCGCGAGGTTCGGGTATTCCATGAGTACGTCCGTCGCCTTGGCAAAGACGCCGGGCACCCCGAAGAGCTTCTGACTGAACGCCTCGCTGACGGGCACGCGTCCGAACATGACGACCATCGCCGCGATCAGCAGCAGTGCGGCGCTGAAGTTCCTCGCGCGGAAGGTCCGGAAAGCGGCGCTGGCCATGAAGAAGGCCAGGATGGAGAAGATCGTCGCGCCGCAGGGCACCTGGACGTAGTTGTAGCCCCACTGGAACCACGACAGCGTGTCCTTGGGCTCCGGGGCGAGCGGGCCGAGGCCCTCGTTGTAGAGGCCCAAGGTGATCATGGCGGCCGCCCCGATAAACACGAAGCCGCTGTAGGCCCAGCCCGGCTGGCGCCGGCGGATGCGGGTGACGTGCATGTGCAGCAGGCTGTAGGCGCCCAGGAACAGCCCGAATCCACCGATGATCCGGAACCAGGTGGTCATCTCTTCGCGGAACTCGCCCGAGAGGGGATGGGGCACGTATTCCTGCGCAAAGGCCAACAGGCCGATGGAGAAGACGATCAACAGCGGAATCGTGCGTTTGTACCACATACGGTTTCGTAATCTCTCAGAAGGTCCGGAAGAACGACCGGAACCACTCGATGTTCCAGCCGCGGCTCGCGGCGATCGTCATGACGGCGACGCCGATGATCATTGCGAGCATGAGAAACGCCTTGCCCACGTCTTGTCCGCGGAGGCTGCCCAGCATCCGCGGCTCGCGCGACAGGTACGCCGAGGCGGCGAACAGTTCCTCGCCGATCAGCGTGTAATCGCACGTCGTGACGAAGAACGGCAACTGTGTGTAGGCATCCGTCCCGGCGACCTGGATGGCACCGGTCGACGCGCCGGTTTCCGCCAGCAGGAGCGACTCGGCGTAGAAGTAGCCGATCAGGAACACCGCCGCGGGCTGCTCGCGCACCATCCTGCCCCCCACGGCCGCGACGTAACTGAACTGATCGTACGCCACCAGCGACACATCGTCCGGGTCGTACGCGTCCGGGCGACCCGCTTCCGTGTAGGCCTGTTGGACGACTTCCTGGCTTACGGCCGTCACGATCGGGTCGTAGTTCATCACCTTGACGCGCGTGTCGTACTCGGCCGCCCTGCGAGCAATCCGTGCGAGGATGTTCAGGGCGGCGATCGTCGACAGTCCGCTGACCGCGCCCAGCCCGTGCACGAAATAGACGCTTCGTCCCATCTCGGTGGCCCGCCCGATGGCCTCTTCGACCGCCTCGAGGCCGGCGATTCTGCGGATGAACAGGTTCGGGTTCCGCCGGGCCATCTGAATGAACACCAGCACGATGCCGCTGAAAATCAGCGCGAAGATCAGATTGTTGAGCTTGAAGCCCTTGAACAGGTTCGCCCGCCCCGCCGCCGAGACGACGATCGGCCCGTCCAGACCGGCGACATACGTCGTTCGCTGCGCCTCCCCAATCCCGGAGATGACGCCCAGACGCACATAGTACGTTGACGCGTTCATCTTGGCGCTGTCAGCCTTCCTGGTGTCGCTGCGACGTTCGGCGAGGTGGGGGATGAGACGCTTCACCCACGCCAGGTCGCTCCGCTGCTCCCGCGTCAGGTCCTTCTCCTCCGGGACACGCTGGGCCTGGAGCCCGCGGACGGCCCGGTCGAACTGCTCCGGCGTCAGGACCTTCTCCTCCACCAGCCCGTCGAGGCCCCCCCGCTGGGTCAGGTACGCCATCAGAGCGGCCAGCCACGCCTGATCGGCCTTCTGCTCGGGCGTCATGTCCGCGGCCGGCGTATCGACCTTCAGAATCGCTTCCGCGCGAGCGACGTCCTCCGGCGCCGGGACGAGGTCCGCGGCGACGAATCCCTTCAGCATCTGCCGCTGCGCCAGACGCTTCGTCAGGGCCTTCAGCCACTTCCAATCGGCCTTCTGCTCGGGCGTCCTGTCCGCAGCCGGCGTCTCCACCTTGAGGATCGCCTCCGCGCGAGCGAGTTCTTCCGGCGTGATGATCTTCCTCTCGGCGAACGGACCCAGCCTCCCCCGCAGTGAGAGGCGTTCCATCAGGCCGCCCAGCCACTCCAGATCGGCATCCCGTTTCGCCCTGTATTGCTTCCCAATCCGCGCCAGGTGCCTGATCAGGTCAACGAGGCGCTCCGGACCGGAGGCCTCCAGGAACGCCCGTCTCGCCTCCTTCGCCGCATGGTTGCTCAGGATCCCATCCACGCGGGAGCGATCCTGCGCCGTGATAAGCTCCTTCTCGACGAATCTCTTCACCTTGTCCGCCGTCCGTTCGGTCCTGGACGAACCGAAGACCTCCGACGGCGTGATGGAGACGAAATACGTCTCCTTGTTCTTCCGGGACACCGCGAAGAACTTCGGCTTGGCCGCTTTCAGGGCGTCCGGAGAGGCCTGCACGATCGTGACCCGGGATCTGCTCGTCCCCAGATCCTCTTTCGAGCGAGCGATTTCCGCGACATAGATCGTCCCCTCGGGCTCGCCCTCCGGGCGCGCCCATTCGATGACGATAGCCGATCCGTCGTCGCTGGGATGGTCGTACGCGCGGACGCTGTCGGCAGAGGGAAGAACGACCGGTGCGGAGGGCGGCTGCGCCTCGGCCGCGAACGTGATCCCGACGCCGCCGAATGCCACCATCCACGCGACCACGCAGGTCGGCAGGCGGCGAGATGGGCGGCGGGATCGGGTCAAGATTCGATGGCCTCGACGTTGGCTCGCGGGACGGTCACGGTTCGGCCGTCCGTGAATTCGACTTCGACGACACGCACTTTCGTTTCGCATTCGACGGCTTCGACGCCGGGGGGCAGACGCTAGACTACGCCCAGGCGACCGAAGTCCGGTTGGCGGATGATACGCACGGGCGACCCTTCCGTCAAGCCGGCGGATTCGCCCTGCGCGGCGCTTTCTTTCACCGCCGCGCCCGCGTCGGAAGGGATGATGATTTCCGGACGCAGCACGCCGGCGCGGATCTGCGTGGCCCCGTTGGCCGAGGCGCGCTGCCCGGCGTGGGCCAACAGCAGGTCGTATGTCCCCTGCGCCATGGCGATCTTCCCGAAGCCTTCGGTCATGATGAGAATCGGCGACACGTCCTCGTGGCCGGTGATGGCCACGCCCAAGTCATACCCGAGCAGTTCACGCAGGTCCTGATCGTGAAAGCCGCCGCAGACCAGTGCCGCGATGCCGATCTCTCCGGCGCGGGCGTACACATCGCTGGTAATCAGCGACCCGGCCACTACGATCCTGCCCGCCAACTCGGCATTCAGGTCGCCGGGGGAGATCACCGCGTCGGGGCCGTCGCCAATGATGGCAATCTCGCCCGTTACCTCGCCCCCGATACCGAGGATGCCCTGGATGAACGCCCCGGTCGTCTCGACCACGACGCCCTCGTTTTCCTGGATCTCCACGACGGTCCCGTCGACGTAGGCCCGCACTTCCACCGGCTGCGGCGCGGTGCGGAGCAGCACCTGCCCCGTCACCTTCGAGATTGTCTCCACCGTCCCGTCGATCGGGGAGCGGACCGTGCTGCGAAGCCATTTGATGAACGGGCGCGTCTCGGCGATGATCTCGTCCTTCGCGACCGCGTCGCCCGGAGCCTTGCCCATGTAGCGGTCCAGGTCGCCCGGGGCGATGGCGAGTTGGTTGACCACGTTGATCGTGTGCACGTCGCCCGGCAATTCGGCGCGGGCGACGGTGTCCTCGGCCCGCACGTGCGTGCCCTGCTCGACCAGCACGTCGCCCGCGATCGGCAGGCGCCGCTCCTTCCGTACGGTCGTGTGCTCGGTCACCCGCAGGCCCGGTGTATATGCATGTGCCATGGTAGCCGTCCTCGCTGCGTCAAGCCGGGTAGGCGCCCAGCGCCTGGGCCCATCCGGTCACGGTGTCACTTCGATTCTGCTGGGGAACCTCGAGCGGACGACCCCGCCCGTCGAACACGACGCCGGCGACGCCGCCGTAGACGACCGCCTCGACCACGCGCCCGCGCCCCTCGCCCATATCGACCGATCGCGCGGGCGTCAGCCGCACCTGGGCGGTCTGTCCGACGTCGAGGGGCTCGAGCACGAGCCCGCCGAATGTCACGGCCCCCTCGCGCGTCTCGCCGTCGACCGTCATCGTGTATTCAAAGCACTTCGCCCCCGCCTTGCCTGCATTCAGGCACGAGACGCACGTGCCGAGATAGATCAGGCAGTCGCGTTCGAAGACCTGGGTGGCCGCCTGCTCATGCACCTCGGCCAGCACGCCCAGGTGGGGCATCATGAAGATGCTGTCGACGCAGATGCGGGTGATGCCTTCGGGCTGGAAGGCGTCGACAAGCATCATCATCGCCTGGTTGCGTCGCGGCGCATGGGACAGCACGCCCCCGCTGCCGACGAGCATGTCCAGGTCGCGCATGTTGATGAGCGTCTCGCCCGACGAGGACGCGTCGAACGATTCGGAGATCGTCCGCCCGCGCTGCACGCCCTTGAGCCCGACGGCGAGCTGCTTGTGTTGCTCGAACGCCAGCCGCAGCGCCTCGCGCCCGATCGCCTGCTCGATCTTCAATTCCTCCAGCAGGTGCGGGATCGTCGTCGGGCGGATCATCTTGTTCTTGATCCGGTCGCGCAGGTCCGTCTCGTCGATGTCGAAGGGCACCCAGCGGAGAATGTTGGCGAGCCCCGTCTCGGCCAGCACGTTCGAGACGCTGTAGCTCATGCCCAGATTCGCGCTGACGGAGCGGTTGAACACGCGTTCGGCCGGCTCGCCCGCTTCCTCGTTGGCCGGGCGGACTTCGTAGTCCGAGAACACGTCGGTCGTCGCCCCGCCGATGTCCACGCCGACGATGTTCAGGTTCTGGCTGCGACCGATCCGCTGAATGATGTTCCCGACGGCGGCGGGCGTGGGCATGATCGGCGCGCCGACCCAGGACATGAGCTTCTTGTACCCGGGCGCCTGGGCCATCACGTGCTTGAGGAACAGGTCGTGGATCTCGTTCCGCGCGGGGGTGAGGTCCTCGCGCTCCAGCACGGGGCGCAGGTTCGACGTCACGTGCAGTTCGGCCTTCTCAGCCAGCGCCGTACCGACGTCGTCCCGGGCATCCTTGTTGCCCGCGAATACGACGGGCAGCTTGAACGACATGCCCAGTCGCGGGCGCGGATTGGCGGCGGCCAGGAACTCGGCCAACTCCACCACGTGCCGAACGGTCCCGCCGTCCGTGCCGCCCGAGAGCAGCACCATGTCCGGGCGGAGCGTGCGGATGCGCTCGATCTTCTCATGCGGCGCCCGCTGGTCGTTGCTGGCCAGCACGTCCATCACGATCGCGCCGGCGCCGAGGGCGGCGCGCTGGGCGCTCTCGGCGGTCATGGACTTCACCACGCCGGCGACCATCATCTGCAGCCCCCCGCCGGCGCTGCTGGTGGAGATATACACGTCGACCCCCTCGCCGTCGCGCGAGGGGCTGATGATCTTCTCGCCGTCCAGCATCCGCCGTCCGGACAGCTCCTCCAACTCGGCGATCGCGTTCAGCACGCCGCGGGTGACGTCCTCGAAAGGCGCTTCGACCGTGGTGGGCGCCTCGCCGCGGAAGGTCTGCCGGTAGCCCTCCTCCTTGCGCTCGATGAGGATCGCCTTGGTGGTCGTGCTGCCGCAGTCGGTCGCGACGATGACGTTCAGGTTCTCGGGGCTCACTGCGTCTCTCCCGGTTGGCCGGCTTCGGCGGCTTCGATGGCGTCAACCAGAGCGCCGATGCCCTCGCGCCGCTCCAGAATGGCGGCCATGCGGTCGTACTCATCGGGCTTGAACAACCCCGTCAGGAACGGGCGGAGAAAGACCATCGCCTGGCTGCCGAGGGCGTTCAGCGGACGGACGGACTGGAGGAACAGCACGGCGGGCATGGTCATCTTCCGCGCGACGACCTTCCGCGCGAGGCGGTCCAGCAACTCGCGGTCCTCGTCGGTCAGCGGACCGTGGGGCCCGGAGACGGCAAAGGCGTTCCGCCAGCCCTCAGCAAACCTGCGAAGTCGAGGCGACTTGGCCATCAACAAATTCCACCACCTTCTCAGCATTGCCCGCGAAACGAAGCAGCGTTCCCCGGAAGGAATCCAGCCGCGAGGCCTTCTCGAAGGGCGACAGGTATACCCCCTTGGGGCCGACCGTCACCCGCCGCACCTTCGACCAGGGCACGGTGCGGCTTTGACCGAAATACCGTACGGTCACGCCCTGTTCGTCCATCTCGTAGTCGGTCGCCAGGAAATACCTCGCCAGCGACACGCCCAGCACGACGGCGGCGAGCCCGGCGTACAGCAACCCGCCGAACGCCACCGCAGCCCCCGCGCACGCGCCCACGCAGGCGGCTACCAGCAGTAGCGATACAGGGAAGTCGTCCGCAATCGGACGCGACTGCCAACGGATCGTGTTTTCCGCCGGGGGATTCTGCTCGCCTTCACCGCACATCGTCATGCCGGAGTCTAGCAGTCGCCCGCATCGCGCGTCAATGGCGCGGGCGATCGAGACGGGCACGAGCGGGCTGTCGTCCCGCGGTGTATCCGGCCGATTCGCTGCGCTCATCAGCCGGCTTCATGCGATGACGGGGGACGTCTCTCCTGACCGGCGGGCTAGGGCTTGTACGTGATCCACATGGGCGAGACCCACACGAGTTCGCCGTCTTCCTGCTCGCCGCGGACGTAGTAGTAGCTTGTCGCGCCGGCTTTGGCGGCGAAGTCGGTCCACTGGAACTCGACGGTCTGCTTGTCCGGCTGGGCAGTGTGCACGTACGTGCCGTCCTTGATGATGTGCACCTTCGCGAACGGTTCCGTGCCGATCAGCTTGACGGTCAGCGTGGGCTTGTCGGTCGTCGTGAACTCGTCGCCCATGAAATGCTTGCCGGAGTGGACGACCGCGATGATGTTGTCGGTCGAGCCGTAGATGTGGCGGCGTTTCATGGCCGTCAGGATCGCTTCCCGCGTCGGCTGCTCCACCCAGACGTTGCAGTAGCTGATGTGGGTCGAACTGTGATCGCTGGACGACTGGAAGCCGAAGCGGATGCCCATCTTCAGCGCCCGGGAGACGAACCCCAGCGGTCGCCAGCCGCCCTTGGAGTCATTGGCGGTGTTGCTCCGCGGCGCTCCGGGCATCTCGTAGTTCTGCCGGCAGCCCTGGTAGATCTCGACGATGGGCTCGACCTTCGCGTCATTGTCCCGCCAGTCGGTGCCCATGTCCGTGCCCGACGTGTGGCTGGCGCAGATGCCGCCGAAGTGGCGCAGGTATTCGTAGAACATCTGCGTGTCGGGCGAGTTGGGGCGCTTGGCGTCGGCGGGCAGGTTGTCCATCGCCTTACCCTTGCCCCCGTCGAGGCGCTGCAGCGTCCGGATGCCGCGCCGGTCGAACACCACGTTGCGGTGCCCGTCGGGATAGCCGCAGCTCCGCTCATAGGTGTAC
>CAZEJA010000099.1:0-9209 GCA_964512215.1 uncultured Planctomycetaceae bacterium | reverse complement strand
GGTTCGGAGATGGCGTCTGTGCTCGTCGTGGGAATCGCCCCCCTTCCGTGGTTTGCGCTGTTGATGACGAAGGCTATACGGTCTGGGAAACGCATTCCTCCAGTAGCCATTGTACTCGCTACGATATTCAGCATGACACTGGCAATTAACAGGCTGGTTCGTTTTGGATATGACGAGAACGGACTTTCTGGAAACGCCCAGAGATTACATATGGTATTGCAGTCGATCCTGATCTGCCTATTGCTCTGGGGCCTCTATAGGGCGGCACTCATCGTGAAGCGTGCTGTGTCTACCAAAGCCTCTATCCGTGCAGGCAAGCAGACAGATTCCGGTTCGGAAGGTGCACAGAAGACTGATTGACGCGCGTTATTGATTGAAGAGGTCGTCAGCACATACCTTAGCTCAGGATCCGCTGTGAGCGGAGACAGTTGGAGATGATCGGAACGGTTGAGTTTGGACGTTTCGCATGCGGCGGGGTGAACCCAGCGGGGGCGCCTACCAGTGGCCGAGGGTGCGTTTGATGGCGATGATTTCGTGGAGGCTTCTCCAGGAGACGTGCAGGGCCCGCAGGCGGCTGTCGTGATCGCTGTGCCACACCACCGGGAACTCCTTGATCCGGTAGTGCTTCCTGGCCGCCCGGAGGATGACTTCCGCGTCGAACATGAAGCCGTCGCACGTGCACTCGCCATACAACTCGCGTGCGACGTCGCCGCGGTAGATCTTGAAGCCGCACTGGCTGTCGGTGATGTGACGAGGGAACCCGATCAGGCGCGGCGCCAGCCAGCGGAACAGGTGCGAGATCACGCGCCGGTGGGCCCGTTGGTGTTGGCCGATGTGGCTGCCTTCGAGACGCCGCGACCCGTGAGCGAGGTCGCACCGGTTTTCGCGGATCAGGTCCAGCCCGAGCACGGCGGTCTTGTACTCGATGCACAGGCCGCTGTCGGCGAACATGACCAACTCCCCGGCCGACGCGCGGATGCCCGTGCGCACCGCGAAGCCCTTGCCCCGGTTCGTCTCGTAGCGAAGGACCCGGCGGGTCACGCCGTCGGGCATGCGCGGGCGTTCGGCCTGCATGGCCGTGCCGTCCTCGCTGCCGTCGTCGACGACAATCACCTCGCCGGTCAGCCCCTCGCCGACGAGAAACGCCGCGGCCGCCTCCACGTCAGCGGAGACTTTCGTCTCCTCATTGAAGGCCGGAATGACGATCGATAGATCCATGGTGCTCATCGCGCCGGCTCCCACGCCGGCACGAACTCAATCGTACCTCATTGCCCGCCGGGGTGATACGTCCGAGTGAGGAATTCCCGCCGGAATCGGCTGCAGGAGGCGAAGTAGTAAATGTGGGGCGGTCTTGCCTGTTTTTTCTTGCCGTCCGCGCGGAGCGGGGGTATGATTCGCGCCGTGGAGTTCTCAGGACAGTCATCTCCGAGCGGCAGAAGGCACGTCGGGCGCCGGGGCGTGGTCAACGTTCGACCGCTCGCGCTCTGGGCCGCGCTCGGTGCGATCGCGGGAGCGGGGCTGGTGGTGGCGCGGATCGGCAACGCGACGTCCTACCTGTCCAACGACCCGACCACGTGCATCAACTGTCACGTCATGAACAACGCCTATGCTACCTGGCAGCGAGGCAGCCACGGGCGCGTCGCGGTCTGCAACGACTGTCACGTCCCGCACACCAACGCGGTGGCGAAGCTGGCCTTCAAAGCCTCCGACGGCGCCCGCCACAGCTACGTCTTCACCACGGGCGGCGAGCCCCAGGTGCTGCGCCTCTCCGAGGGCGCGCGCCCCGTCGTTCAGGGCAACTGCCTCCGTTGTCACGCCAATCAGTTTGCGATGGTTCGCCTGGCGGGCACGTCGGAGCGAACCTGCTGGACCTGCCACGACAACATCCACGGCCCCGTACGGAGCCTCTCGTCATCCCCGCACGTTCGCCGCCCGCAGCTTCCGTCGGCCGGGCTGGACTGGATCAAGGAAGGAATCGAACCATGACCACCGACGCCTCTTCGTCTCCGCCTCCCGTCAAGAGCAGCCGCTGGCTGGGAGCGGCCGTCTTCCTGCTCGCGCTGTGCATCGTGGCGCTGCTGGGCGTGCTGGCGGTGTCGATCATGGAGCGCCGCTGGGAAGCGCAGCGCCCCCAGGTGGCGGTCGTCGAGATCGCCGACTGGGAGCCGGACAACGCCGTCTGGGGACAGAACTACCCGCTCGAGTACGAGTCCTACGCCAAGACCAGCATCGACGACACGAAGACGAAACAGGGCGGGGCCTTCCCGCGCGATTACCTCGACGACATCCCCGACCTCGTGCTGCTGTTCGCGGGGTACGGATTCTCCAAGGACTACCTCCAGGCCCGCGGGCACTACCACGCGGTCGCGGACGTGACCAGGACGAAGCGCATCAAGACGCCCGTGATGGCCGCGACCTGCTGGACGTGCAAGAGCCCCGACGTGCCGCGCGTGATGGCCAAGATCGGCATCGAGGAGTTCTACGCCTCCAACTTCCACGACCTCAAGGGCGAGATTACGCACCCGATCGGCTGTCAGGATTGCCACGACCCCAAGACGATGAACCTGCGGATCACCCGCCCCGCCCTGCGCGAGGCGTTCACCGCGATGGGCAAGGACATCGACCAGGCCAGCCACCAGGAGATGCGCTCGCTCGTCTGCGCCCAGTGCCACGTCGAGTACTACTTCAAGAAGCAGCCGAAGAACTACCTGACGTTCCCCTGGACCGAGGGCATGGGCGCCGAGGGGATGATCGCCTACTACGACAAGATCGATTTCAAGGACTACACGCACCCGATCTCCGGCACGCCGATCGTCAAGGCGCAGCACCCGGACTATGAACTGTTCCTCACGGGCATCCACGCGTACCGCGGCGTGTCGTGCTCCGACTGTCACATGCCCTACAAGACGTCGGGCGGTGTGAAGTTCACCGACCACCACGTGCAGAGCCCGCTGCTGAACGTCGCGAACAGCTGCGGCGTCTGCCACCGGTGGAGCGAGAAGGAGATCATCGCTCGCGTCGAGTCGATCCAGGACAAGGTCGCCGCCGGGCGCAAGACGGCCGAGACCGCGCTGGTCCGGGCCCACTTCGATGTCGCCGCCGCCGTCGAGGCCGGGGCGACCGACGCGGAACTGGCGCCGATCCGCACGCTCGTCCGCCACGCGCAGTTCAACTGGGACTACGTAGCCGCCAGCAACGGCATGGGATTCCACTCGCCGCAGGAATCGATGCGTCTGCTGGGCAACGCCATCAACGAAGCCCAGGAAGCGCGGCTGGCCGTAGCGCGACTTCTTGCGAGCAAAGGGGTTAGAACGCAACCCAGGTATCCCGACGTATCCACGCGAGAGAAGGCCTGGGAAGCAGCGGAGGGCTTCAAGAGCGGCAATCCCGTGAAGCTCCTCCCGTAGAAAATGCCCGGTCCGGGGTGGAAACGTTCGGTTGGGTTCTGGTACACTACCGCCTCTTTTCCCTGGGTGCTGCGCGTAACCGGCCGCGATGGGCAGTCGTGCACCCGGGGATAGAACGAAGCAGCGAGAGCGCTTCCCCGGTCCGCGTGGAGGATTCCGCCCGGGCCCCCTGTGGGGGCGCTATCCGAACACGCTGATAAGGATTGGGTGCATGAGGCTACGAGGCGGCTACAACGTTCGCATCGCGGGGCGTCCCGACGAGCGGGTGGAGGTCCTGCCCGTTCCGTCGCACCTGGCCCTGCCTCTGACGAGTCGCCGGTTCTCCTTTACGGAGTTGTGCGTCTCCGACGGCGACGTCGTCGAGATCGGGCAGGTGCTGGCGACGGACCCGGACAACTACTCCCTGCCGCTGCTGGCGCCGCGGGGCGGGACGGTGAAACGGGACCAGGTCGAGGGACACGTCGTCCTGACGGACCTCGGCGCCCACAGCGGTCCCAAGCAGGCGGCGGATCACCACCCGGAGCACGCCACGAAGGAGGCAAGCTCGATCCGGTCGAAGCTTGTCTCGCTGGGGGCGTGGCAGTTCTTCCAGGACGCCCACACCGGCGAACTTCCCGACCCGAACGGTCAGCCGCGAGCGATTATCATCTCGACGCTGCACCTTGAGCCCTACATCGCCCGGGGCGACGTCCAGATGCACAAGAGACTGACCGCCTTCACCCGCGGGCTCGAGCACATCCAGTCGCTCGTGGAATACGAAGCGATCTACCTCGTCCTGCCGGACATCCGCTCGGACTTCGCCCGGAAGGTTCGCGAGGCCATCCGCGGTTACGCGTGGGTGAACCTCGTCTCCGTGCCGCTCCGCTACCCGTTCGACGATTTCCGCCTGCTCGCCCGCCATCTGGGCCTGACGTGCGAGACGGATTCGCCCGTCTGGGCCTTGCGGACGCCCGGCGTGCTGGCCGTCGACCGGGCGATGACGCTGTCGCACCCCTGCGACGTGCGGATCGTCTCGCTGGGCGGACCGGGCGTGGTGAACCCGACTCACCTCAAGGTGACCCCCGGATATCCCATTGAGGAACTCCTCGCCGGCCGCCTGATCGAGGACGAGGTCCGGGTGATTCGCGGCGGGGCGCTGACGGGCGAGACGGACGGCGGCGGTGGGGGCCTGGACATCGAGTGCACGGGCCTGACTGTCTTGCCGGAACAGACGCGGCGCGAGCTGTTCGGCTTCGCCTGGCCCGGCTGGATGAAGAACTCTTACAGCAAGTGGTTCCTCAGCGCCCTGCGGAAGCCCCGGGACGAAGCGTACACCACGGGCCTCCGCGGCGAGCGTCGTCCCTGCGTGGCGTGCGGGCTGTGCGAGGAGATCTGCCCGGCCGGCCTGATGCCCCACCTGCTCCACAAGTACCTCTACCAGGACAACCTGGAAGACGCCGAGGCCGCCGGAACCGACCTGTGCGTCGGCTGCGGGCTGTGTTCCTTCGTCTGCCCGTCGAAGATCGAGCTGCGGCGGCAGATTCTCGACGGCCATGAACTGATCCGCCAGGAGCTGCATGGCGAGGAGGTGGCGTCATGAGCCTGCTGGATAAGATCGCCGGAATGGCGGATGGACCCAAGCGGGCTCTGGAGAAGGTCGCCGAGAAGGTGTTCGGCAAGCTGGGACCGGTCTTCGAGAAGGGCCGCCCCCTGCATTTCGTTCATCCCGCGTACGAGGCGATCGAGAACTTCCTGCTCTGGCCGTCGACGCGGACGGAGATCGCCCCGCACGTGCGCGACCCGCAGGACGTCAAGCGGTTCATGTCGATGGTCATGCTCGCCGTGATGCCCTGCATCGCGGCGTCGATCTACCTCTTCGGGTGGCGGATGGTGCCCATGATCGTCGTCACCTACGCGTCGGGCCTGATCGTGGAGTGGATCTTCGCGATCATCCGCAAAGAGGGCATCAACGAGGGCTTCTTCGTCACGGGCCTGCTCTACCCGATGATCCTGCCTCCCGCCACGCCGCTGTGGATGGTCTCGCTGGGCATCGTCTTCGGCGTGGTCGTGGGCAAGGAAGTCTTCGGCGGCACGGGGCGGAACCTGTTCAACCCGGCGCTGGTGGGGCGGTGCTTCCTGGCGCTGGCGTATCCGGTGCAACTGACGGCCGGGTGGATCGCGCCGGTGACGGCTTGGCCCGGACGGCTGGGACAGTACGTGGACGCCTCGAGCGTCGACGCGATCACCAAGGCGACCCCGCTGGGCATGGCCAAGGCGGGCGAGCTGACCGGGACCATGGACCTGCTGCTGGGCGGCACGGCCGGCTGTGCGGGCGAGACCTCCGCGGTGCTGATCATCCTCGCGGGCCTGTTGCTGCTGGCGACGCGCATCATCAGCTGGCGGACCGTCCTGGGGCTGCTCGGCACGGTGGCGATCTTCTCCGGCATCCTCCACGCGGTCGACGGCGACAAGTTCGCCCCCGCGAGCTTCCACCTGCTGGCCGGCGGGCTGCTGTTCGGGGCCGTCTTCATGGCCACCGACCCGGTCACCAGTCCCATCACGCGGCACGGGCGCCTCGCCTACGGAATCATCATCGGCGTGGTCACCGTGCTGATCCGCAATCTGACCGCCTACGTCGAGGGCGTGATGTTCGCGATCCTGCTGGGCAACATCTTCGCTCCCGTGCTGGACGAAGTGTTCATCCGATTGCACATGAGGAGGCTCAGCCGTGAAAGATAGCCTTCACACACTGATCTTCGCTGCCGTGCTGGGCACGGTCTGTGCCCTGCTGCTGACGGGAGCGGCGAAGTTCACCGACCCGTACGTCGCGCAGAATCGCGAGGCCGAGCGGATCCGCAACCTGCTGGGCGTGTTCGAAGTCGAGTACGACGAGTCCGTGACCTTCGAGCAGCTCAAGGAGGTCTACGCCGCCAACGTCGTCGAGCCCGCCGAAGATGACGAGCCGAAGCTCTTCCGGTACCAGCCCACCGGGCAGACTGCCGCCAAGGCGGTCGCGGTCCACTTCGTGGGCAAGGGTCTGTGGGCGCCGATCAAGGGCTACCTGGCGCTGGACCCGACGCTGACGACGATCGTGGGCGTGACGTTCTACCAGCAGGAAGAGACCCCCGGGCTGGGCGGCGAGATCGAGACGAAGGAATTCACCGACCGGTTGAAGGGCAAGACGATCCGTGACGCTTCGGGCGCGGCGGGCATCCGCATTCTCCGCAGCGGCGCGGCCGGCCCCAACGAGCTGGACGGGCTGAGCGGCGCGACGCTGACCTGCGAGAAGGTCGAGGAGATGCTCAACGAAGCCATCCGCAAGATTCTCAAGGAGGGCAACTGATGGCCGACCAGCCGGCAGCGTCCATCCCCGGCGTAGGCGGGAAGGGCAAAGAGACCCTCAAGGCCGGGCTGTGGACCAACAACCCGATCTCCATCCAGATGCTCGGCGTCTGCTCGGCCCTGGCGGTGACGAACAAGCTCGCCAACTCGCTCGTGATGGGCGCGGCGCTGATCTTCGTCTGCGTCGGGTCGAACCTGCTCGTCTCGCTGATGCGGAAGAGCATCCCCCGGAGGATCCGCATGATCGTCGAGGTCGGCATCATCGCGACGTTCGTCATCCTCTTCGACCTGTTCCTCAAGGGATTCTACTGGGAGATGTCCAAGCAGCTCGGACCGTACGTCGGGCTGATCATCACCAACTGCATCGTCATGGGGCGGGCCGAGGCGTTCGCCCTGCAGAACCCGCCGCTGCTGTCGATCGTCGACGGCGTGGCCAACGGGCTGGGCTACGCGTTCGTGCTGGGCATCATCGGGCTGGTCCGCGAGCTGCTGGGCACGGGCAAGGTCTTCGGGCAGGTGATCTTCCAGACCGTCAAGGATTCCGGCTGGTACGAGCCGAACCAGCTCATGGTCCTGGCGCCGGGGGCGTTCATCGCCCTGGGCTTCCTGATCGCGGTCTTCAACGCCATCAAAGGCCCCGACCCGGATGAGGAGGGCACGGCATGATTGAATCTCCCAACATCCCGTCCTGGATCATCCTGATCGCGGCGATCTTCACCAACAACATCCTGCTGTCGAACTTCCTGGGCATGTGCTCGTTCCTGGCCTGCTCCAAGCGGATTCCGACGGCGCTGGGGCTGGGCGTGGCGGTGATCTTCGTGATGACCTGCACGGCCGCGATCAACTATGCGATCCACTACTACGTACTGGTTCCGCTGGAGCTGACGCACCTGCAGTTCATCGTGTTCATCGCGGTGATCGCGGCGTTCGTGCAGTTCGTGGAGATGTTCGTCGAGCGGTTCAGCCCGCCGCTGTACCACGCGCTGGGCATCTTCCTGCCGCTGATCACGGTCAACTGCGCCATTCTGGGCGCGTCGCTGTTCATGATCCTGCGGGAATACACGTTCGCACAGTCGGTCAGCTTCGGTTTCGGCGGCGGGGTGGGCTGGGCGCTGGCGATCGTGCTGATGGCCGGGCTCAACCAGAAGATGGGCTACAGTGACATCCCGCGCCCGTTCCGGGGCGTGGCGATCTCGATGATCATCACCGGCGTGATGGCCATGGCGTTCATGGGCTTCGCCGGCATGGTGGCGATTCAATAGGGACTGTAATGGTTTACGTATGGGCAATTGCGATCTTCGGCGGCCTGCTGGTCGTGCTGGCGCTGCTGCTGACCGTCTCGGAGCGGCTGCTGGTCAACTACGGCATCTGCCAGGTCGACATCAACGCCGGCGAGCGCCAACTCGAGGTCGAGGGCGGGCAGACGCTGCTGTCGGCCTTGATCGACAACGAGATTTACATCCCGTCCGCCTGCGGCGGGCAGGGCACCTGCGGGTACTGCAAGGTCACCGTCCTGGAAGGCGGCGGCGAGGTCCTGCCCACCGAGACGCCCATGCTGACCCGCAAGGAGCGGCGCGGCGGCGTGCGCCTCGCCTGCCAGGTCAAGATCCGCGAAGACATGACCATGAAGGTCCCCGAGGAGATGCTGAACGTCAAGCTCTTCTCGGCCACCGTCGCCAGCACGCGCAATCTGACGCACGACATCAAGGAAATCCGGTTCTCGCTGATCGAGCCCGCCGAGATCGCCCAGAAACCCGGGCACTACGTCCAGATCCAGGCCCCCTCGCCCGACGGGCCCGTCTGGCGGGCCTATTCCATCAGCTCCCCCGTCTACGAGAACGACTCCGTCGAGTTGAACGTCCGCCTCGTGCCCGGCGGCATCGGGTCGACGTATCTGCACAATCTTCAGGAGGGCGAGGAGGTCTCCTTCACCGGCCCGTACGGCGAGTTCCACCTCAACGAAGACCCCGAGGTCGAGCTGGTTTGTGTCGGCGGCGGGGCGGGCATGGCGCCGATGAAGAACATCATCCACTCCGTCTACGACCGCTGGCCGGACCGGACGCTGTGGCTGTTCTTCGGCTGTCGCACCACGCACGACATCTTCTACCTGCAGGAGTACCTGGAACTGGCCAAGAAGCATCCGAACTTCCACGTCATCTACGCCCTGTCCGACGAGCTGGGCCCCGACGAGCAGTGGGACGGCGAGACCGGCTTCATCCACCTGTCCTGCGACAAGTACCTCGAGGCGGGCGTGGCGCGGCAGGCGTTCCTCTGCGGCCCGCCGCCGATGATCGAAGCCGTCACCACCGTCCTCAAGGAAAAGGGCATTCCCGACGAGGACATCTTCTACGACGAGTTCTGACGGCGCAGGGACGGAGAGGGAAATGGGGACCGTCCCGCCGTTCGGGACTGCCTCGTAAACACGGCTTGAAATGCAGAATGCAGAATGCTGAATGTCGAAGGAATGATGAATGTGGAATG
>CAZEJA010000098.1:0-9223 GCA_964512215.1 uncultured Planctomycetaceae bacterium | reverse complement strand
GGAGGGGACATGCGTAGAGGAGTCGTCCGCGGCGGACGGGGCGGCGAAGGTCATGGATGTTGCGGAGGCGCAGAAGGCCGTCGCGGAGGAGTTGGGCAAGCTGGCGGGCCAGGACGCTCCCCAGGCGGCGCGGGCGGAGCAGAAGGCGCAGCAGGCAGCCGGTCAGCAGGCGCAGGCGGAGAAGACGGCGGCCGACGCGGGCAAGCGGGTGGGCGAGCAGGCCGGTCGGCAGGAGGAGTTGAGCAAGAAGGCGGGCGAGCTGGCGGAGCGAGCCAAGGCCGGCGAGCCGGCGGCCAGGCAGGCAGTGGAACGGCACGACCCGACGGGCGCGATGCAGCAGGCGGCCAAGGCGATGAAGGACAGTCAGGGCGCCCAGGCGGCAAAGTCGGCGGGCGAGGCGGCGGAGCAGGCGGGCGAGTTGGCGGATGCACTGGCCAAGGCGGCGCAGTCGGGCGAGTCCTCCGGCGAGGGTCAGGCGGGTCAGACGTCCCGGGAGCTGGGCGAGATGGCTGCCAAGCAGGAGGAGCTTCGCAAGAAGGCGTGGGAACTGGCGGGCGAGAGGCAGAAGCTCGAATCGCAACAGGAAGACCGCCAGGCGTCGGCGCTGGGGGAGCAGCAGGCGGCGCTGGCGCGGGAGGCGGGGAAGCTGTCGGACCGGGTCAAGGAGATCGAGCCCCAGGAGGACCGCATTGAGACGGCTGCGGCGCGGGAGGCGAAGAAGGCGGCCGGCAGCATGCGGAAGGGCAAGACCGAGGAAGCGGGCGAGGCGGCGCGGGCGGCGGCGGAGAAGCTGGGTGAACTCGCCGAGCGTCTGGACGGCGAGCCCGCGCAGTCGGGTCAGCAGCCCGGGCAAGGCGGCGGGCAATCGTCGGCGGGCGAGCAGGCGAAGGCGGATCTCGCGGACGACGCCGCGGACCTCGCCGAGCGTCAGGCGGACGTCGCCGAACAGATCGAGGCCCTCGCGGAAGGTCGCGGCGCGGACCTTGCCGCGGCGCAGCAGGAGGAGATTGCGGACAAGACGCAGGACCTGGCGGATGACACGGACCTGCTGCGCGATCACGCCGCGGACGTGCTGGACGATGCGGGCGTCGCGCAGATCGCCGACGCGGCGGCCGGGGCGCTGGCGGAGGCGGGCGAGGCGCAGGGCGAGGCGGGGCAGCAGTTGGCGGGGCAGTCGCCCGGGGCGGCCGCTGGGCCGCAAGGTGAGTCCGCAAAAGCACTTGCTTCTGCAGCAAAGTCCTTGGACGAGTTGGGCCGGAAGCTGGCGGCCGCGATGGCGGAGCAAGGCCGACCCAGCGAGAGCCCCGACAGCGAGGCGCTTTCCGATGCGTTGGAGGCCGCCGGTCAGGCCGGTCAGGGCCAGTCCGCCGCAGCCGCCCGAGCGGCGGCGCTGCTGCAGCAGCTTGCCCAACGGGCCGCCCAGGCGGCCCGCGCGCAGGGCCTGTCGCCCTCGGCCGACCCCTCGAGCATGGACGGCCTGGAGATGGCCGGCGGCAGCGGCAAGGGCGTGGGGCTGAGGTACGCGGACCTGACGGCCGCCAAGCTCGAGTCGCTGGGCATCTCGCTGGAGGACTGGTCGCGCCTGCCGGGCGAGCTGCGCGACGAGATCCTGCAGGCGGCCGCGGAGACGGGCCCGCGCGAGTACCTGCCGCTGATCCGCCGATACTTCCGCGAACTCGCCCGTCGCGGGCAGGAGCAGGCGGCGAAGACGAAGGAGAAGGAATGATCGCCCCGCGGAGCAACACAGGATCGGCGACGCGCGCGTCGGTGCTTGTGACACCAGCAGCCGTCGCGGTGCTGGTGTCGGCGGCGTGCCTGTTTCCGCCGCCCGCCCGGGCGGACAAGGCCGTCGCGTCGCTGGCGAAGTATAAGGCGCCCGTCGACAAGGCCATCGACGCGGCGCTGGCGTACCTCGCCAAGGCGCAACTGGAGGACGGCAACTTCCCGGGCGGCATGCCGAGGAGTTCGGCCGTCACGTCGTTGGCGGTCATGGCATTCCTGGCCAAGGGGCACACGCCCGGGGTCGGGCCCTACGGGGAGGTCATCAACAAGGGCATCGACGCCGTGCTGGCGTCGCAGCACGCCAACGGCCTGCTGTCGGGAGGCAGCCGCTCGCACGGGTCGTTCGGGTACAGCCATAATATCTGCACGCTGATGCTGTCCGAGATCACGGGCATGGTTGACGCGAAGCGCCAGGAGAAGGTCGACGCGGCGCTGTCCAAGGCGTTGAAGCTGATCCTGTCCGCCCAGCAGGTCAAGAAGAGGCAGTCCCGCGACCGGGGCGGCTGGCGGTATCAGCACACGAGCCCCGACAGCGACATCTCCTGCACGGGCTGGGCGCTGATGTCGCTGCGGTCGGCGCGGAACAACGGCGCGGACATCCCGGCCGAGGCGATCGCGCAGGCGCTCAGGTACGTGATGAACTGCCGCACCAACGACGGGGGCTTCGGCTACCAGGCGACCCGGTCCGGGCCCGGACTGGCGCGGACGGGGACGGCCTTGCTGTGCCTGGAACTGTGCGGACAGCACCGCTCGAAGGTCTGCCTCCAGGCGGGCGACTGGATTCTCGGACACCTGCAGACGAAGTACGGCGACAGTCATTTCTACTACGGGCTGTACTACACTGCCCAGGGCATGTTCCAGTTGGGCGGCGAGCACTGGGAGAAGTTCGGTTCGCACCTGTACGAGATGATGCTCCGCTTTCAGCAGAAGGACGGGTCGTGGCCGAATGGATCGGGCAACGAGGCCAAGGCGGGCCCCTGCTACGCGACCGCGATGAGCGTGCTGGCGATGAGCGTGTCGTACCGGCAGCTGCCGATCTACCAGCGAGGGGATTGAGGGAACAGGGACTGGGGGCCAGGGGCCAGGCAAAGCTGTCAGCCGTCAGGTCTCAGCTACGGCAGAACGGGGCGCCACCTTCAAGCGGAGTCCCGACGAGGTCGGGACGGAGCTTGTGGGTGTGGCCAACCAGGGGATGAACGAAGCACCCACAAGCCTTCGGCTTGAAGGTGGCACCCGTAGCTCAGCGTTTCTTCGTCTTCCGCTTTCCCTTGCCGTCTTGTTGGAGGGTGGCTCGTCGTCGCAGGATGTGGTGGTAATGTTGGGCGAAGCGGTGGGCTTCGTCGCGGACCGACTGCAGCAGCCGCAGCGCCGCGTTGTTCCGCGCCAGGCGGATCGCCCCGCCCTCGCGGCCGTGCACGAAGATCTCCTCCTGCTTCTTCGCCAGGGAAATCAGCATCGGGGGGCGGAACTCGAGTTCGTCGAATGCGCTGTACGCGGCCGAAAGCTGCCCCGCGCCGCCGTCGATCAGGATGATGTCCGGAAACAGTTCGGCGTTCATGCCCGCGTACTTGTACCGCCGCCAGACCACCTCGCGGATGCACGCGAAGTCGTCGTTGCCGTCCACCGTCTTGATCTTGTACCGCCGGTAGCCGCTCTTGAAGGGCTTGCCGTCGATGAAGCACACCATCGACCCGCACGTCTCCCCTCCCGCGAGGTGCGCGATGTCGATGCCCTCGATCGTCCGCGGCGGCGTGGGCAGGTCCAGCACGCCGCCCAGCTTCGCCAGCCCCTCAGCCGGGTCGACGTAGAACACCTCCGGCTGGACGTGCTCCGTGACCAGCCCGCGCTTCTGCAGGCCTTCCATCGCCTTCAGCTCATCGCGCAGCACGGCCGCCCGCTCGAAGTCGAGGCGCTCGGACGCGGCGTTCATCTTCTTCGTCAGCTCGCGCCGCAACTGCGACGCCTTCGACTCCATGAACTTCCGCAGGTCGGCGATCTGCTCGCGGTAGTCCGTCCGGTCGACCTTGTCCGCACACGGGGCGGTGCACTGCCTGATGTTGTGCAGGATGCACGGGCGGAACGCCTGGTTGACGCCGGCCTCGATGTCCAGCTTGCACGTGCGGAACTTGAAGACGCGCTGCAGCAGCGGCACGGCCGCCCGCAGTTCGTAGACCGACACGAACGGCCCGTACAGCCTCACGCCGCTTCGCCGCGGCTGGCGGGTGATCTCCACGCGCGGGAAGTCCTCATCCGTGGTGATCTGCAGGTACGGGAAGCTCTTGCCGTCTTTCTGGCGCTCGTTGAACCGCGGCTGAATGTCCTTGATCAGGCGGCTCTCGTGCAGCAGGGCGTCGACTTCGCTGTCGCACTCGAGCACGTCGACGTCGACGACGAGCTTCTCGACCATCCGCCGGATCTCCGGCCCGCGAGACTTCAGGAGATCCGCCCCCGGCTGGAAGTAGCTCGCAACGCGCGATCGCAGGGCCTTGGCCTTGCCGACATACAGCACCACCCCGTTGGCGTCCTTGAACAGGTACACCCCGGGCGTGGTCGGCAGTTCACCGACCCGTTCTCGAATCCCCGCCAGGATGGCAGCGCGTTTGGTGGGCACGGGATCATTATATAGGCCCGTGCGGGTCAAATGACGAATGCTGAATGCCGAATGCTGAAGGAATGACCAATGTCAAATGACGAAGATGTGCGGCACAAATCGGAGGCCCGTTCGACATTCATCATTGGATATTCGTTGGTCATTGGTCATTGGTGTCTTGGACATTGGCCCGTGCTTGCACAGGCTCGCGTGGTACGCCATGATGCATGGACGTGGTTACACGAAGGAGATGGACATGAGAATCACTGCGGGCGTGGTGTTGGTCTGCGTGCTTGCCGCCGCGGCGTGGGGTGCGGAGGCGCCGAAGACGCCCTGGGGGCCGTACCGGGGGGCGAACGTCAACAGCGTCAAGACGGAGCAGGACGTCAAGGACTTCGCAGCCATGGGGGGGAACCTGCTGCGGGCGAGCTTCGCGTTTCGGCCGCTGATGAAAAAGACGCCCCCCTACGCCCTCGACCAGGAGATGCTGACGTTCCTGGATCAACTGATCGACTGGTGCGAGAAGTACAAGATCGCGGTGGTGATCGACCCCCACACGTCGCCGGGCTTCGAGCGGAACACGACGACGATGCCGCAGGATGAGTTCTGGAAGGACTTCAAGTGGCACGCGCATCTGATTCGCCTGTGGGACCATCTTGCCAAGCGCTACGCCAAGCGCGGCGATGTGATCGTGGGGTACGACCTGCTGAACGAGCCCGCCCTGCCGGACGGCGGGAAGAAGGACACCCCGGCCGACTGGAACCTGCTGGTTCGTAAGCTGGTCAAGACGATCCGCAAGCACGACAAGACGCATCCGATCCTCATCGAGCCGCCCGTCCTCCGGGTCGGGCGGAAGTGGACCAGCCGCCTGGAGACGTGGGATTACCTCGACGTGCCGCCGCCGGATGCGAACGTTGTCTACAGCCCGCACATGTACGCGCCGCATCAGTTCACGCATCAGGGCATCCGCGACCGTCCGGAAGGCGTCTCGTACCCCGGGACGATTGCCGGGACAAGGTGGGACCGCGCGGAGATGGAGCGGGCGCTGGCGAAGACGGCGGCCTTCCAGCGGAAGCACAACGTGCCGATCTTCATCGGCGAGTTCAGCGCCCCGCGGTGGGTGGGCGAGGACGGCAACCGGTACGTCCGCGACGTGATCGAGGTCTGCGAGAAGCATGGGTGGAGCTGGGCGTACCATTCCTACCGCGAGGCGGACTGCTGGGACGCCGAGAAGTCCAACACCGACAGGAAGGACCGCAAGCGCAAGGAATCCACGCCGCGGCTGGACATTCTCAAGTCGTTCTTCCGGCGCAACGTCGGGAAGGCCTCCGGGAGCTACGCGGTGGTCGTCTCCCGCGCGACGCACGGGCAGGCGGCGTGGAAGAAGGTGGTCGATGCACTGGTAGCGAAGCGCGGGGCGCAGGTGATCGTGTACGACAAGGCGGCGGGCGAGTCGGTCGAGGCGCTGCGGAAGCAGTTCCCGACCTACGCCTGTTTCGTCGCGACGCCGCAGGAAACCACGCGCCAGTTCGTCGCGGATGTGCACCGACTGACGCGGACGCTGGACGACGACCCCTACACGGACGTGATCTGGGGGATCCTGACGGGCTACGACGCCGCCAACGCGCTGCGGATCGCCAAACACACCGAGCCGCTTACCGTCCAGCGCGTCGCGTCGGGCACGGAGGTGGCGCTGGAGATGTGCGCCGAGGGCGTGTGGTATTGCGAACTGAAGAAGAACCGCATGGTCCGCAAGAAGCCGGGCGGCGAGGCGGCCGAGGAGAAAGGCCCGGACGACACGACCCGGGCGCTGGTCGACACGCTGAACGAGTACAAGGCGCAGTTGTTCATCACGAGCGGGCACGCGACGGAGCGGGGCTGGCAGATCGGGTACCGCTACCGCAACGGGAGCTTCCGGTGCAAGGAGGGGACGCTCTACGGGTACGACACGAAGCGGCAGCGCCACGACGTCGACTCGCCCAGTCCGAAGGTCTACGCCCCGGTGGGCAACTGCCTGATGGGGCACGTCGACTCGACGGAGGCGATGGCGCTGGCGTGGATGAACTCGGCGGGCGTGATGCAGATGATCGGCTACACCGTCCCGACCGGGTACGGGTACGGCGGGTGGGGGCAGCTCGATTACTTCGTTGAGCAGCCCGGGCGGTTCACCTTCGCCGAGGCGTTCTACGCGAACCACCAGGCGCTGCTGCACCGGTTGGAGGCGGCTTCGAAAGGCGGGGCGGGCAAGGCGCCGGGTCCGCTGCGGAGTTCGCGCAGCCTGCTGGGCGACCGGGACGTGGTGGCCTTCTACGGCGATCCGGCGTGGGAAGCCCGCATGGCGCCGGGGGACGTCGCGTGGGAGGAGGCGTTCATGGTGCACGACGGGCGGTTCACGTTCATGATCACACCGAAGCGCGGCGACAAGACGTTCCAGCCGATCAATACGAACGGTTCGCAGCGCGGGGGGCGGCCGATCTTCGCGATGCTGCCTCATCGCGTCAAGGACGTCAGGATCGTCGCAGGCGCCGACCTCAAGCCGCTCGTGACGGACAACTTCCTGCTGATCCCCAACCCGAAGCAGTGCGACCCGAAGCGGGCCTACAAGGTCGTCTTCGAGGCGACGAAGGTTGAGTAACGCGCGCCGACGGCGCCTTTCCCGGAGATGGAATGAACCAGATTATGCAGAGGCATCTCAGTCCACGAGCACGATGGTCACGCGCTGTCCTGGCCGTCTTGATGTTGGCATCGGTGCCGACGGCATCGTGGGCAGCGGCGCGTCCAGCCCCGGTCCAGCCGGCCGCTCCGGTCACGGCGACCAGTCGGGAAGCCCAGACGTACGCGGCGTGGGTCGCGACGTTTGCCTCGAAGGAGTTCGAAGGGCGCGGTGTCGGCACGAAGGGACTCATCAAGGCCCGGGACCTCATCGCGGCGC
The DNA here is from genome assembly GCA_964512215.1 of uncultured Planctomycetaceae bacterium. GTDB lineage: Bacteria > Planctomycetota > Phycisphaerae > SM23-33 > SM23-33 > CAZEJA01. The sequence goes on along the minus strand of CAZEJA010000098.1, from coordinate 1,919 downwards.
ACTTCGAGTCAATCGGGCTGGCCGGGGCGTTCAAGGGCGAGCGAACGCAGGAGTTCCAGGTCAGCGGCGGGGTGAAGCCGGTTCGGCAGGAACTGTCCATCGCGGCCGGGGGCGACGGTGGTGAGACCAAGGCGACTCCCGGGACGGACTTCGTCCCGTTCGGTTTCTCGGGGAGCAAGGCGTTCCGCGGCGAGGCCGTCTTCGTGGGCTACGCGATCTCCTCGACGCAGCGGAAGTACAACTCGCTCGGCGAGTCCGGGAAGGACGCGGTCCGAGGCAAGGTCGCCATCGCCCTCCGCTACGAACCGCACGACGAGAAGGGCAAGAGCCTCTGGGCCGGTTCGGGTGGTTCGTGGAGCCGTTCGGCATCGCTGAGCGCCAAGGTTTCCTGGGCCCAGAAGCACGGGGCCGTCGCGCTGCTGATCGTCAACCCGCCCAGCCACAGCGACGAGGGGCTGATCTCCACGAAGCGAACCCGGTACGGGCGGGCGAAGATCCCCGTGGTGCACATCAGCGACGCGATGCTCCAGCGGATCCTCGCTCGCAGCGCCAAAGGCGCTGAGACGTTTGAGAAGCTCGTGGCCAAGGCCAACACGACCGGCAGAGTCGACCCGCTGGGCGTGACGCTGGCCGGGCACGTGGAGACGAAACCCTACCAGGTTCCGCTGCACAACGTCGGCGCCGTGCTGCCGGGGTCGGGCGAGCTGGCGGACGAGATCGTGATCGTCGGTGCGCACTACGATCACATCGGCATGGGGTGGACGGGCAAGGAAGTGCTGCACCCGGGCGCCGACGACAACGCGTCGGGCGCCGCCGGCGTGATGATGCTGGCGAAATGGTACGCAGCCCGCACCGCGTCCCTGCCGGCGCCGCGGCGGACGATCGTGTTCGTGACCTTCGCGGGCGAGGAAATCGGCCTGCACGGCTCGCGGCATCTGGCGACGCACCCGGAGGACCTGGGCGTGAAGGCCGAGCAGGTCTCCGCGATGCTCAACATGGACATGATCGGACGGCTGGAGGGCAACCGCCTGGGCGTGTGGGGCACGGGGTCGGGCGAGGGCCTGCACGAGTTCGTGACCGACCTGAGCGATCGGACGAAGCTCGACCTCCGCCTGAGCCGCAACGTGGGCCCGAGCGACCACGCGAGCTTCTACGCGGTCAAGATTCCGGTGCTCAACCTGATCACGGGCGTGCACCGTGACATGCACCGCCCGACCGACACGCCGGACAAGATCAACAGCGAAGGGGCGGTGAAGGTCCTGCGGTTCGCGGAGGCGCTCATCGAAGGCCTCGCGACCCGCTCGGAACGGATCGCCTACGCCGCACCGTCGAAACAGTCAAAGGTGGCGTACCTGGGCGTGATGCTGGAGGACGTCGACGGGCGGTGCGTCCTGACCCGCGTGGTCCCCGACGGACCGGCCGACCAGGCGAAGCTGAAGGGCGGCGACGTGCTGATCACCTGGGGCGGCAAGGCGATCACCGGCACGGCGGCCGTGCGCGCGAAACTGCGGACGAGCAGGCCCGATCAGTTCGTGCGGGTGAGCGTGCTCCGGGGGGAGCAGAAGCTGGACTTCCTCGTCAAGCTGGGCCGCCGCTAGCTGGTTCCTTCACCACGGAGGCACAGAGAACACAGAGGGACGCAAGACACAGAGACATGCGCTGTATTCGACGGACGCCGGAACCGGCCGCCTGTTCCGGGTCGCTTCCGGGAGAGTGATCCGCAACGTGTTCACATGAAGTCTGGAATCCTCTCTGAGCCCTCTGTGTCTCTGTGGTGTGCTGTTCGGGGGCGCGCGATGAGGTTGACCGGATGGGGGCGTGGTGCTAAGATGTTTTGTTCCCGGTCGACCCCCGATCGGTAGTCATGGTGGCTGTAGCTCAGTTGGTTAGAGCACCTGGTTGTGGTCCAGGGGGTCGTG
>CAZEJA010000097.1:0-9226 GCA_964512215.1 uncultured Planctomycetaceae bacterium | reverse complement strand
GTGTGGTCGCAGCAGCAGGCGAGGGAGCACACGTTGTCAAAGCAGTTCGTGAGGGACAGCCGCCGCAAGTCTCCGGATTTGCGGCGGTTTCTTTGTGCACTCTATTCAATCGGGCGGGGGGTCTGGACGATGTACCAAAGGCGGAATAGTTCAGCCAGAGAACCGGAGACGGAGAATGCAGAGCGATAGTGCGCATAAGTCTCTCAAGGCAAAAGGGTTTACGTTCGTAGAGATTCTGATCGTCACGACGATCGTCGGGATTCTCGCCATGATCGTCGTGCCCAAGCTGATCTCGGCACAGCAGGATGCGCGGGAATCCGCCTTGGAAACCGATCTGCAGATGCTACGCAGGCAGATCAATCTCTACCAGGCTCAGCACAACGGGCGCAGCCCCCACGTCAACGAGTTGAACCAGACAGATCTGACCAACATGCAGAAACGCCTGCTCGAGAAGACCGACGAGAGCGGCAAGCTGAACCCCGCCGGGGATCGGGGCCCCTACCTGACGGAATGGCCGGAAAACCCCTTCGCCACCCCCGCCGTCGCGACAACGCTGAACTTCGGCAAGAGCACGACGCCCCCGCGAGACGGATCGAGCGGCTGGTACTTCAGCTACCGCAATCTGATGATCTACCCCAACACCGCCCAAGGCGCCCTCGACCTCGACTGAGGATCGCCCGGGGGACACATCGGGGATGGTGGGGTGAGAAGGCCCTGACTTGCACTGTGCGCTACTTCCCGACCAGCCAGCGGTCGATGGAGGCGGCGGCGTTTCGGCCGGCGTGGATGGCGCGGACGACGAGGGAGGCGCCGAGCGTCGTGTCGCCCGCGGCGAAGACGCCTTCTTCGCTGGTCATGGAGTCGTCGACGACGACGTTGCCTCGCTCGTCCAGCTTCACGCCCAGGGCTTCGATCAGCCCGCTGTGGACGGCATGCACGAACCCCATCGCCAGCAGCACCAGGTCGACCTTCATGCGGAACTCGGTACCGGGCTTTTCGGTCATCTTCCAGCCGTCGGGGCCTTCCGTCCATTCCACGTCGCAGCCGTGCAGCGCCGAAACATAGTCGCCGTCGCCGGTGAACTTCCTGGTCAGCACGCTCCAGCGCCGCTGGCAGCCCTCCTCCTGCGAGGAGGACGTCCGCAGGATGTTCGGCCAGAGCGGCCAGGGGGTCTGGGGGTTCTCGCCCTCGGGCGGTTTCGGGAGAATTTCGAACTGATGGACCTCCTTGGCGCCCTGGCGCAGCGACGTGCCGATGCAGTCGCTGCCCGTGTCGCCGCCGCCGATGACGACCACGACCTTCCCTCGCGCGTGGATCCGCTCGCGGTACGGGACCTCGCCGCCGGCGTTGATGCGGTTCTGCTGCGTGAGGAAGTCCATCGCGAAGTGGATGTTCTCGAGTTCGCGTCCCTCGATGGTAAGGTCGCGCGGGCGCCCCGCCCCCATCGTCAGGCAGACGGCGTCGAACCGGTGGCGCAGGTACCTCGCGGAGATGTCCTCGCCGATGACGACCTCGGTGCGGAACTCGACGCCCTCGGCGGTCATCTGCTTCATGCGGCGGTCGATGACGCCCTTGTCGAGCTTGAAGTCGGGAATGCCGTACCGCAGCAGCCCGCCGATGCGGTCGTCCTTCTCGAAGACGACCACGTCGTGCCCCGCCCGCGCGAGCTGCTGGGCGCAGGCGAGCCCGGCCGGTCCGGACCCGACGACGGCCACGCGCTTGCCGGTCTTGTGGGCGGCCCGCAGGGGCACGATCCAGCCCTCCCGCCAGCCGCGCTCCACGATCTGCAGTTCGATGTGCTTGATCAGCACCGGATCGTCATTGATGCTCAGCGTGCAGGCCGGCTCGCACGGCGCGGGGCAGATCCGCCCGGTGAACTCGGGGAAGTTGTTGGTCGAGTGCAGGTTCTCGCAGGCCTGCTTCCACTTGCCCCGATAGATCAGGTCGTTGAACTCCGGGATGCGGTTCTCCACGGGACAGCCCGCGCCGTGACAGAACGGGATGCCGCAGTCCATGCATCGGGCGGCCTGGCGGAGCAGGACATCCTGCGGCAGGGGCAGATCGATCTCCCGGAAGTCGCCCACCCGCTCGGCTGCGTCGCGATGGGCGACGTTCTCCCGCTCGTATTCCATGAATCCGGTGGGCTTAGCCATGGAACACCTCCTCGGTCGCGGGGGTGAACTCGGTATGGCGCTGCTCCCGTTGGCGCAATCGCTCCATCGATTTGCGGTAGTCGATGGGCATGACCTTCACGAACCGCCCGACCATCTCCCGCCAGTTCTGCAGGACGTCCTCGGCCCGCTTGCTGCCGGTCCACTCCTGGTGACGGGTGATCAGGTCGCGGAGCAACTGCTTGTCCTCGTCCTGCCAGACGCTCTCGAGGTCGACCATGTCGAGGTTGCATAGCGTGTCGAACAATTGATGCTCGTCCAGCACGTAGGCGACCCCGCCGCTCATGCCGGCTGCGAAGTTCCGCCCGGTCCGCCCCAGCACCACCACCGTGCCGTTGGTCATGTACTCGCACCCGTGATCGCCGACGCCCTCGACGACGGCCGTCACGCCGCTGTTGCGGACAGCGAACCGCTCGCCCGCCAGCCCGTTGATGAACGCCTCCCCGCTCGTGGCGCCGTACAGCAGCGTGTTGCCCGCGACGATGTTCTCGTGCGGGGCAAACGGCGAGCCGGGTGGTGTCTGGACGACGATCCGCCCGCCGCTGAGGCCCTTGCCCACGTAATCGTTCGCGTCGCCGATCAGCCGCAGCGTCACGCCCGGGGCGAGAAACGCCCCGAAGCTCTGCCCGGCCGACCCGGTCAGCGTCACGTCGATCGTCCCGTCCGGCAGGCCCGCCGCGCCCCGCGCGGTGACGATCCGGTTGCTCAGGATCGCCCCGACCGTCCGGTGCACGTTGCGGATCGGCATGTCCACGGATACCCGCTCGCCCGTTTCGATGCTGCCGCCGACCTGCTCGAGAATCCGCCGGTCCAGGTGGTCTTTCGTCGGGTCCGTCTGCGGACGCGTCAGGCGGATCGCCCGCCCGTCCGAAGCGTCGGGCTGCGTGAAGACGGCCGAGAAGTCCAGCCCGCGGGCCTTGAAGTGCTCGATCGCCTTGCGGCAGCTCAGGCGCTCCACCCGACCGACCATCTCCTCGACCGTCCGGAAGCCCAACTCGGCCATGATCTGCCGGACCTCCTCGGCGATGAACAGCATGAACCGCTGCAGGTGCTCGGGCTTGCCCGCGAAACGGTTGCGCAGGTCGCCGTTCTGCGTCGCGATGCCCACGGGACAGGTGCCCAGGTGGCACTTTCGCATGAGGATGCAGCCGAGCGCGACGAGCGACCCCGTCCCGAAGCCGAACTGCTCGGCCCCGAGCAGCGCGCCGATGACGACGTCGCGTCCGGTCTTGAGCTGCCCGTCGACCTGCACGCGGATGCGGTCGCGCAGGCCGTTGAGCACGAGCGTCTGTTGCGTCTCGGAGAGTCCGAGTTCCCACGGCACGCAGGCGTGTTTGATGGACGACAGCGGGCTGGCGCCTGTCCCGCCGTCGTGCCCGCTGATGAGGACCTCGTCGGCGTTGCCTTTGGCGACTCCGGCGGCTACCGTGCCCACGCCGACCTCCGAGACGAGCTTGACCGACACCTTCACGCCCGGGTTGCTGCACTTGAGGTCGTAGATCAGCTGGGCGAGGTCCTCGATCGAGTAGATGTCGTGGTGCGGCGGCGGGGAAATCAGCGTCACGCCCGGCGTGGAGTGGCGCATCCGGGCGATCTCTTCGGTCACCTTGTGCCCGGGCAATTGCCCGCCCTCGCCGGGCTTGGCGCCCTGGGCCATCTTGATCTGCAGTTCCTTCGCGTGCGCGAGGTATTCGATCGTCACGCCGAAGCGGGCGCTGGCGATCTGCTTGATGGCCGAATTCAGCGAGTCGCCCCCCGGCTGGGTGCGGTACCGGGCCGGGTCCTCGCCGCCCTCGCCCGTGTTGCTCATCGCGCCGAGGCGGTTCATCGCGACGGCCATCGTCTCGTGCGCTTCCTTGCTGATCGACCCGTGCGACATCGCGCCCGTGCAGAAGCGCTTGACGATCTCCGAAGCGGGCTCGACTTCCTCCAAGGGCACGGGACGGCCGGGCACGAACTCGAACAGCCCGCGAAGCGTGCAGAGCTTGCGCGACTGGTCGTTGATGGTCCGCGCGTAGTCGGCGTAGGCCTTCGCGTCGTCGTTCCGCACCGCGTGCTGCAGCAGCGAGACGCTCTGCGGATTCCACAGGTGATGCTCGCCGTCCAGGCGGAAGTGATACTCCCCGCCGAAGTCGAGTTCGAGTTCGCCCGGGCCCGGTTCGGCGAACGCGACCGCGTGACGCTGCAACGCCTCGCCCGCCAGCGTCGCCAACCCCACGCCTCCGATCCGCGACGTCGTGCCCGCCATGTACGTGTCCACGACCTCGCGGTCGATGCCGATGCACTCGAACAACTGCGCCGACCGGTAGCTCCGCAGCGTCGAGATGCCCATCTTGGACATCGTCTTGAGAATGCCCTTCTTGACGGCGGCGATGTAATGGTCCACTAGGTGCTCGGGCTCGATCTCGTCGGGCAGATCGCCTCGCCGGAGCATCTCCGAGAGGGCATCGAAGGCCAGGCACGGGTTGACCGCGTTGGCCCCGTAGCCCAGCAGCAGGCAGAAGTGCATCACCTCGCGCGGCTCGCCGGACTCGACGACGATGCCCGCCTCCGCCCGCAGCGCCCGGTCGAGCAGACCGTGATGCAGCGCCGACGTCGCCAGCAGGATCGGGATCGGCGCCCGCTCGCGCGACACGTCATTGTGCGACAGGATCAGCAGCGACGCCCCGTCGCGGATGACCTCCTCGGCGGCCGCGAGCATCTCGTCCAGCCCGCGCTGCAGCGCAGCGCCCGGGTCGTCGGCGCCGGCGTCGAACAGTGCCGGGACCGTCGCGATGCGGAAATCGTCCCGCCGCACCGCGCGCAGGCGGGCGACGTCCTCGTTGGTCAGGATCGGGTGGGGGAGCTTGAGTTGGCGGCAGTGCTCGGGCGTCTCTTCCAGCAGGTTCCGGCGCTTGCCCGTGTAGAGCATCAGCGACATGACCAGCCCCTCGCGGAGCGGGTCGATCGGCGGGTTCGTCACCTGGGCGAACCGCTGCTTGAAGTACTCGAACATCAGCTTCGGGCGGTCCGACAGGACGGCCGGCGGGGTGTCGGTGCCCATCGAGCCGACGGGTTCCTGCCCGTTCGTGCCCATCGGGGCGAGGACCATCTCCAGCTGCTCGCGCGTGTACCCGAACACCCGCATCCGCCGCGCGAGCATCTCCGGGTCCGGCGGCGTGGGCGTGGCCGGATTGAACAGTCCGCGAAGCTCGATGCGATTCTGCTCCATCCACCGCCGGTAGGGCTTGCGCCGGGCGATCTTGCTCTTGACCTCGTTGTCGACGATGATCCGCCCCTCCCGCGTATCGACCAGGAACATCCGCCCGGGCTGGAGGCGCCCCTTGCGCTGAATCTGCTCCGGGGGGAAGTCCACGACGCCGACCTCGCTGCCGAGCACGACCAGCCCGTCGGTGGTCACGACGTAGCGCGCGGGACGCAGCCCGTTGCGGTCGAGCGTGCCCCCCACCAGGCGCCCGTCGGTGAAGACCATCGCGGCCGGCCCGTCCCAGGGCTCCATCACCGACGCGTGATACTCGTAGAACGCCCGCTTGTCCGTGCTGATGTGGTAGGCCGGGCCGAACGCCTCGGGGACCATCATCATCATGGAATGCGGCAGCGACCGCCCCGCCCGCACGAGCAGCTCCAGGGCGTTGTCGAACTGGGCCGAGTCGCTCGCGCCCTCGGTCAGCACGGGGAACAGGTCGGTCAGGTCGTCGCCCAGCACCGACGAGGCCAGCCGCATCTCGCGACCCCGCATCCGGTTGCGATTGCCGCTCAGCGTGTTGATCTCGCCGTTGTGCGCGATCATCCGGAACGGCTGCGCCAGACGCCAGTTCGGGAACGTGTTGGTGCTGTACCGCTGGTGAACGACGGCCAGACATGTCCTCGCCCGCTCATCCGCGAGGTCCGGGTAGTAGGCGAACAACTGGTGGGCGAAGAACATGCCCTTGTAGCAGATCGTCCTCGCCGACATGCTCGCGACGTAGAAGTCCTCGCCCCGCTCGCCGAACTTCTCCCGCACGAGGCGCTCGGCCCGCTTGCGGGCCAGGAACAGCTTCCGCTCGAACGCCTCGCCCGCCAGACCCGCGCCGTCGATGAAGAGTTGCTTGACTGTCGGCTCGGCCTCCCGGGCCAGGTCGCCCAGACAACTGCTGTCGAACGGCACATCGCGCCATCCCAGCACCTTCATGCCGTAGTAGACCACCGCCTGCTCGAGACGCAGGTCGCAGTCGCGACGCAGCGCGGCGTCCTGCGAACCGAACACCATCGCCACCGCGTACCGCTCCGCCTCGGGAAGCGTGATCCCCAGCGAGCCCGCCTCGGCGGCGAACAGTTCGTGGGGAATCTGCATCAGGATGCCCGCCCCGTCGCCGGTCGTCTCGTCGGCGCCGGCGGCCCCGCGGTGGTGCAGGTTCAGCAGCACCTGCCTGCCATATTCGATGATCTCGTGCGACCGCCGCCCGGCCACGTCGACCACGGCGCCGATGCCGCAGTTATCGTGCTCCCACTGCGGATCGTACAGCCCTTGCGCTTTCGGGGGTGAAGTCTGCATGTCTCGCCCGCGTCCCTTTCCCGTGTCACGTTCTGGGCGACGTCTCTTGTATTCTACCGGCCGCCTGTCGCGGCCGCTCGGGAGAAGGTCAACGCCTCCGTCTCCCTGAAGCATACCCTATGATACCCGGCGATGTGGGAAGAAGACCGGCTTTTTTTAGCTATACCTAATATCAGTTTTGCTAATGCTGTTTCCTCCCCCGCACCAAGGGGCCATTCCTTGATGGCATGGTCCCCTGGTCCCCGGTCCCTGCCGTAAAAGTGGCAGCCAAGGAAGACCACGAAGGCCCAGCCTCGGCTGCCAGGAAAGGGAACCACTCCGTGCCGCCCGCGGCAGGGCCCTCGCAGGCCCCGCCGCGGCAGCTGTCTCGTCTCCGCACCGTCTACCGGATGAACAGCATCTCGCGGTAGGTCGGCAGCGGCCAGTAGTTGTCGCTCACCAGCGCCTCGAGGGCGTCGCCCCACCGGCGGACCTCGCTCATCGCGGGGATGACCGTATCGTGCATGTACTTCGCATGCGCGAACGCGCCCTCGTCGCCTCCGTCGGCGATGGCTGCGTCCAGTGCTTTCGCAGCGGTTCGCAGCGCCGACGTAGCGCCCACCAGTTCCGTCAGCAACTCCAACTGCACGGCGTCTTCGACGCCCGCAGCCTTGGCGCTGGTCACCGCGGTCGCGACATCCGCCTGGTACTTCAGGGCGGCCGGGAGAATCATCGTCGTCGCCATCAGCGATGCGGTCTCGGCCTCGATGGCGATCGTCGTCGCGTAGTTCTCCAGGAGGATTTCCTTGCGGCTGACCAGTTCGCGCTCGCTGTAGACGCGGTACTTGGTGAACAAGGCGACGGCCTCGGGCGACGTCGCCAACGGCACGCAGTCGATGGTGCTCCGCAGGTTCGGCAGCCCGCGCCGCTCGGCTTCTTCCGTCCACTCGTCGGCGTAGTTGTCGCCGTCGAACAGGATGGGCTTGAACTCGCCAACGAGCTTCGGCAGCAGCTCCTGCAGGGCGCTGTTGAGGTCCGTTCCGCCCTGGATGGCCGCCTCGAGCTTGGTGGCGATCTCGTCCAGCGCCTCGGCGACGATCGTGTTCAGTACCGTGTTGGGCCCGGCAACGCTCTGGCTGGACCCGACGGCGCGGAACTCGAACTTGTTGCCCGTAAACGCGAACGGGCTGGTCCGGTTGCGGTCGCCCGCGTCGCGCGGCAGCTTCGGCAGCATCGAGATGCCGACTTCGATGTGCTCGGCCGTCTTGCTGCTCTTGGCGGCGCCCTCTTCGAGCTGCTCGAAAATGTCCGACAACTGACGACCGAGGAAGATGCTGATGATCGCCGGCCTCGTTGGCGCCCAGGCGATGGTCGTTGGCCGCACCGCTCGCGCTGAGGCGCAGCAGCCCGGCGTGGCGGTGCACCGCCCGCGCGACCGCAGCGGTGAAGACCAGGAACTGCGCGTTGGCATGCGGGTCGTCGCCGGGCTCGAGCAGGTTCTCGCCGTCGTCGGTCGTCATCGACCAGTTGTTGTGCTTGCCCGAGCCGTTGATGCCCGCGAAAGGCTTCTCGTGCAGCAGACACGCAAAGCCGTGCCGCCCGGCTACCTTCCGCAGCGTCTCCATGACCAGCATCTGATGGTCGGTCGCCAGGTTCGCCGTCTCGAACGTCGGCGCCAGTTCGTACTGCCCCGGCGCGACTTCGTTGTGGCGCGTCTTGATCGGCACGCCCAGGCGAAGCAGCTCGTACTCCACGTCGGCCATGTACGCCAGCACGCGCTCGTTGATCGCGCCGAAATACTGATCGTCCAGCTCCTGCCCCTTGGGCGGCTTGGCGCCGAAGAGCGTCCGGCCGGTGTTGATCAGGTCCGGACGATGCAGGTAGAAGTGCCGGTCGACCAGGAAGTACTCCTGCTCCGACCCGACGGTCGTGAAGACGCGCTTGCTCGTTTCGTTGCCGAACAGCTTCAGCACGCGGATCGCCTGCGTGCTGAGCGCTTCCATCGACCGCAGCAGCGGCGTCTTCTTGTCCAGCGCGTCGCCCGTCCAGCTCAGGAACATCGTCGGAATCACCAGCGTCGCGCCGTTGGGGTTGTCCAGAATGAACGCCGGGCTCGACGGATCCCACGCGGTGTACCCGCGGGCCTCGAACGTCGCGCGGAGCCCGCCGGAGGGGAAGCTGCTGGCATCGGGCTCGCCGCGCACCAGGTCCTTGCCGCTGAACTGCGCGACGACCTCGCCGTCGCCGCTGGGCGTGATGAAGCTGTCGTGCTTCTCCGCCGTGCTGCCCGTCATGGGCTGGAACCAGTGCGTGAAGTGCGTCGCGCCGTGCTCGATCGCCCAGTCCCGCATCGCCAGCGCCACCGAGTCGGCGATACCCGCATCCAGTTCGTCGCCCGACTTGATCGTATCCTGCAGCGCCTTGAAGACCGACTTCGGCAGACGTTGCGACTGCACCGCCTCGCTGAACACATGCTCGCAGTACACCTCACGAACGTCCTTGGCGACGAAGTCCACGCGCCCGCCGACCGGCTGGGCTGCGC
>CAZEJA010000096.1:0-9316 GCA_964512215.1 uncultured Planctomycetaceae bacterium | reverse complement strand
ACGGGCACGACGGACCTCTACACCAGCGCCATCCCGGAACCGTTCACCTACATCCCCAAGGACATGCCTGCGGTGGAGATCGCCGACGGCAGCATCACCAGTTCGTTCCTGGCGCTGTTCGGACGCTCGGCGCGGGCGACGGGCATGGAGAACGAACGCAACAACAAGCCCGTCGCGGCGCAGTGGCTGCACATGCTCAATTCCGGGCACATCCAGAGCAAGCTCGAACGCAGCCCCAGGCTCAAAGCGATCTGTTCTGCCTCCCGCAAGCCGGATCAGATTCTGGAGGACCTGTACCTGACGGTCCTCTCGCGCTTCCCGACGGCGGAGGAAGTCGCTGCCGCGGAGGAGTACGGCAAGTTCACCGCGGCAAGAAAGCCGAAGCTCGACAAGAAAGGCAAGCCCATCCGGTACAGGCCCAGCAAGACCGAATTGCTGAAGAGGGCGAATAACTGGTTGGACATCACCTGGGCATTGATCAACAGCTCCGAATTCCTGTATCGACATTGACCGGTGCGGGCCCTGCGGAGACGCATGGCCTGCGGCGGTCCGTTCGGACGACAGCGAAAGGAACGTGAGAACATGAGCACGAACCCCAGTTCAGGCGACGGGACGCACCTGTCTCGGCGCGAGGCGATGCGAAGGGGCCTCTACGGCGCGGGCGGCATGCTGCTGGCCGATCGCCTGGCCTCCAGCGCGCTGGCGGTCCCGGGCCAGCCGCCCAAGGGCCCGACGCCCAAGCCCAAGGTCAAGGCCAAGTCGGTCATCCAGATCTTCCTGTGGGGCGGCATGTCGCACAACGACACGTGGGACCCCAAGCCCGAAGCGGGCAAGGAGTACATGGGCGAGTTCATGGCCGTGACCCCCACGAACGTCAAAGGCATCCGGATCGGCGCGCTGTTCCCGGAACTCGCCAAGCAGGCCGACAAGTACTCGCTCATTCGCGGCATGACCCACGGCATCAACGGTCACGAGACGGCGGCCTACCTGATGCAGACCGGGCACACGCGCGGCGAGCGGCTGGCCTACCCGAGCGTCGGGGCGGTGTTCACGCTCTTCAAGGCGCCCCGGTACAAGGGCATCATTCCGCCCTACGTGGTGCTGACCAAGGCCGCCGGGCGCTTCTCCGAGGAAGGCTTCCTGGGCCCGAAGTACAAGCCCTTCGCCACCGGCGGCGATCCGAACGCGAGTCGGTTCGAGGTCGAAGGCGTCGTCGCCCGGGGCATCACCGACGACCGCCAGAAGGCCCGGCGGGCGCTGCTCGGCAAGATGGACACGATGGGCGGCGCGATGGCGGGCAATCCCGCACTGCGGGATGCCAAGGACGCCAAGGATGCGGCCTATGACCTGATTCTGGGCAAGGGCAAGGAAGTGTTCGACCTCTCCAAGGAGAAGAAGGAACTGAGGGACCGCTACGGCCGACACAAATTCGGGCAGGAATGCCTGGCGGCGCGGCGGATGGTCGAAGCGGGCGTCCCCTACATCGTCATCAACTACCCCGGCGGCTGGGACACGCACAAGAATCACTTCACAACCATGCGTCGGCAGGTGCCGCAACTGGACCAGGGCCTGGCCATGCTGCTGCAGGACCTGAAGGACCGCGGCCTGCTGGACAGCACGCTGGTGTGGTGCTGCGGCGAGTTCGGGCGCGGGCCCAAGGTGGACTGGCAGCCGCCGTGGAACGGCGGGCGGAACCACTACGGCAAGGCCAACACGGTTCTGGTCGCCGGCGGCGGGTTCAAGGGCGGTCAGATCGTCGGCGCGACGGACAAGACGGGTGCGAACGTCAAGGACCGCGCCGTGTATCCGGTGGACCTGCTGGGCAGCATCTACACGCTGGCGGGCATCGACCCCCACGCCCGCCTGCCTCACCCGCTGGGCCTGGAGGCCCACGTGCTGCCCGCGCCGTCGGCGAAGGTCAAGTCCGGCGGGCTGCTGAAAGAAATCATGTAATCCCTAAGGGACGATCGGGCGGGTCGGCCTTGGGGGTCGGTCCGCCCGGGGTGATCGTACCGTTCGCGCAGCGACGGCTGCGCAAAGGATGGAGCAGCTCATGAAACGGCTTCTATGGTTTGCGATTCCGGGATTGGTCAGTCTGCTGGCGACGACATCCAACGGGCGGGCGCAGACGGGGACGTACATCGGCTTCGTCTATCCCGCCGGGGGACAGCGAGGAACGACCTTCTCGATCAAGATCGGGGGGAACCGTCTGGACGGCGTCACCGGTGCGGCCGTCTCCGGCAAGGGCGTTAAGGTCAAGCTGGTCGACTACATCCGGCGGATGAGCAACCAGGACATGCGGCTGCTGAGAGATCAGCTGAAGGAACTGAAGAAGAAGACGACGAAGCAGACGGACGAAACGCGAAAGCTCGCCGCGCGGATCCAGAAGCGGATCTCGGCCTACGTGAACCGGCCGGCCTGTTCGTCGATCTCCACCCTTGCCTTCGTGGAGGTCACAGTGGCGCCCGACGCCGAGCCCGGCGAGCGGGAGATCCGCCTGATCACGTACCGCGGGCTGTCGAACCCGCTCCCGTTCCACATCGGGCAGGTGCCCGAAGTCGCCCGCAAGCCGATGAAGACGTGCTCCTTCCAGGTGCTCGGCAAGGAGTATCTCTCCCAGCGCAAGCGCCCCCCGGAGGAAGAGGAGGTCCGTATCACGGTGCCCTGCACCATGAACGGGCAGATCGCCTCCGGCGAAGTAAACCGCTACCGCTTCGAGGCTCGCAAGGGTCAGCGGCTGGTGATTACCACCGCGGCGCGGCGGTTGGTTCCCTACATCGCCGACGCGGTTCCCGGCTGGTTCCAGCCGGTGCTGACGCTCACGGACGCCGCCGGGAACGAGGTGGCGTTCAACGACGACTTCCGCTTCAAGCCCGACCCGACGCTCTCCTACAACGTGCCCAAAGACGGCGAGTACGTGCTCACGATCACCGACGCCATCTACCGCGGGCGGGAGGACTTCGTCTACCGCACCACCATCGGCGAGGTGCCCTTCGTGACGAGCATCTTCCCCCTGGGCGGGCGCGAGGGCGAGACTACGAAGATCGAGATGGACGGCTGGAATCTCGAGAAGGCCGTCCTGACACTCCCGGCGAAGAATGCCACGCAAGGCATCCACTACCTTGCCGCCAGGAAGAAGGGATTCGTCTCCAATGCGGTCCCGTTCGCGTTGGACACGCTGCCGGAGTGCTTCGACAAGGAATCCAACAACACCCCGTCCCAGGCCCAGAAGGTGAAGCTCCCCATCATCGTCAACGGGCGCGCGGACCGGCCGGATGACTGGGACGTCTTCCAGTTCACCGGACGCGCCGGCGAGACGATCGTCGCGGAAGTCCACGCCCGCCGCCTCGACTCGCCGATGGATTCCCTCCTCAAGTTCACCGATGCGAAGGGCAAGCTGCTGGCATTCAACGACGATCACAGCGACCCCGCGATCGGGCTGAACACGCACCACGCCGATTCCTACCTCTCGGTCAAGCTCCCCGCCGACGGGACGTACTGCGTCCACCTGGGCGACACCGCGCGCAACGGCGGCAAGGAGTATGCCTACCGCCTGCGCATCAGCCGGCCTCGCCCCGATTTCGAGCTGCGCGTCGTGCCCTCCAGCGCCGTCGTGCGGGCCAGGGGCAGCGGCGCCGTTACCGTCTGGGCGATCCGCAAGGACGGATACGACGGCCCCATCAGCGTGAAACTGAACAACGCGCCGAAGGGGTTCCTGTCGTCCCCCATCACGTTGAAGGCCGGGCAGGACAAGACGCGGCTGACCGTGAAGACCACGGTCACGGACACGATGCCGCCTGTCCCCCTCACCGTCGCGGGCACCGCGAAGGTCGGGGACCGCACCATCGCCCGCACGGCCGTCCCCGCGGACGACCGGATGCAGGCATTCCTGTGGCGGCATCTCCTCCCCGCGGTGGAATTCCAGGCCCTGGTCTACAAAGGCAACCGGCCTCCGCCCCTGCGCGTCGCTCCGGAACCGCCCGCGCCGAAACAGCCCACGACCGCCCCCGCCAAGCCGGCGAAGGCGCCCAAGTTCACGAAGAAGCAGGTCGTCGGACGCATGCGGCAGCTCAAGCGCCTTTACGAGGAATGGCTGCTCACAAAGAGCTTCTACCTGCGGGAAATCGCGAAGCTGGAAGCCGCAAGCTGAGGCCCTCGCCGGCGGCATGGTGCGTTCCGCAACGAGAAGGGCTCGCCTGAACCGGGGCGGTCCCGTTCGCACGCTTGGCGAGCGGCCTGGCTGACCCGGTCGTGGACATCCCCCGGACAGAGAGGAGCTTGAGTCGTCATGAGAACAGCCATTGGCTTTGCGGGAATGTGTGCGGTTGTATGCGTCGTTTCGGTGGGGCAGGCGGCGGGGGCGGTTCCCGCCGCGGAAGAGGCGGGGCGGATGCTGGGCGCGACGGGGGTGCGGGGCGGATTGATCGTACACGTCGGCTGCGGCAGCGGACAGTTGACAGCCGCCCTCCGCGGCAGCGATGCCTATCTGGTCCACGGTCTGGACGCCGACGCCGCCCATGTTGCGGCCGCTCGCAAACACATCCAGGGACTGGGCGTATACGACAAGGTGTCCGTGGATACGTTCGGCGGCAAGCACCTGCCGTACGTGGACAACCTGGTCAGCCTGGTCGTCGCCGAGGGCCTCGGGAACGTCCCGATGTCGGAAGTGATGCGCGTTCTGGCGCCCGGCGGGGTGGCGTATGTCGGCGGGAAGAAAACCGTCAAGCCCCGCCCGGACGACATCGACGAGTGGACGCACTACCTGCACGACGCGTCCAACAACGCCGTCGGGCATGACCGCGTCGTGGGCATTCCGTCGCACGTCCAGTGGGTCGGCGCGCCGAAGTGGGCGAGGCATCACAACCACCTGTCCAGCACCAGCGCGATGGTGTCGACCGGCGGGCGCATCTTCGCGATCATGGATGAAGGCCCGCCCGCGTCGCTGGCCCAACCGCCGAAATGGTCCCTGGTCGCCCGGGACGCGTTCAACGGCGTCGTTCTCTGGAAGAAACGCATCGGAAAGTGGGAGGAGGTGCACCGCCCGTTCCGCAGCGGGCCCACGGAACTGTCGCGGCGGCTCGTCGCCGTCGATGACCGCGTGTACGTCACGCTCGGCTACGGTCAGGGCGTCACCGCATTGGATGCCGCGACGGGCAAGGTCGTGCGAACGTATGCCGGAACCACGAAGGCCATCGAGATTCTCCACCACGATGGCGTGCTCTACGTCGTGACGGGCCCGACGAGCGGGACGGCGGCGAAGGCGTCCTCCCGTCGAGGCAAAGCGGTTTCGGCGGTCGAGCCGAAACGCATCACCGCTTTCGATCCGGCGACGGGGCGCGCCCTCTGGAGCAAGCTCGACGCGGACACGAAGGAAGTCCTTCCGACCACGCTCTGCATCGCGGACGGGAAGCTGTTCTGTCAGAACCCCGACGCCCTCGTCTGCCTCGACGCGAAGTCCGGCAAGACGGCTTGGCGGGCGCCGCGTCCGGTTCGACGCAAACGCGTCGCGTGGTCGACACCCACGGTCGTCGTAGCCGGGGATGTCATTCTCTCGGCCGACTGCGCCGCACCGAAGGGCGAGAGCGGGCCATTGAAGTGGACGGTCACTGCCGGCCCCAAGCGCGGCGACGCGGGAGCGGGCGAACTGGTCGCTTTCTCCACTCGCGACGGGAAGGAACTCTGGCGCTGCCCGGCCGCCCAGGGCTACAACTCACCCGTGGACCTGTTTGTGGTCGACGGGCTGGTGTGGGTCAGCGCCGTGCCCAATCCGAGCGAAGGCAACTTCGGCGAGGCCCGTGACCTGCACACGGGCGAGGTCAAGCGGAGGATCGACACGTCGGCTGCCTACGCCGCGGCTCACCATCATCGCTGCTATCGCAACAAGGCGACGGAACGGTTCATTCTGCTGGGACGGACCGGCGTGGAGTTCATCGAACTGACGGGAGAGGATACACCGCAGCGCCACTGCTGGATTCGCGGCGGCTGTCAGTATGGCGTCCTGCCCGCCAACGGGCTGATCTATCTCCCTCCACACTCCTGCGGCTGTTACATCCAGAGCAAGCTCAGCGGCTTCTGGGCCCTGGCCGCCCCGAGGACGTCCGCTCCGCCCGTCGTGAAGAACCGCCTCGAACGCGGCCCCGCCTACGGAGCAATCGACAATCGTCAATCGTCCATCGACAATTCGCGTGACTGGCCGACCTATCGTCACGACGCGGGACGTACGGGGCGCACCGACAGCGTGGTCTCGGGAAAGCTGCGACCCGCCTGGAGTAGCGCGGTCGGCAGGAGGCTGAGCGGCGTTGTGGTTGCGGGGGGGAAGCTGCTGGTCGCGGCGGTCGATGCGCATACGGTGCATGCGCTGGATGCGCGAAACGGCAAGCCGCTGTGGCGATACACGGTGGGGGGGAGGGTGGATTCGCCGCCGACGATCCACAACGGTACGGCCGTCTTCGGTTCGGCGGATGGGTACACGTACTGCCTGCGCCTGGCGGACGGGGAACTCGTCTGGCGATACCTGGCGGCGCCCGCGGACCAGCGGACCGTGTCGTTCGGGCAGATCGAGAGCGTCTGGCCGGTTACGGGCAGCGTGCTCGTTCGCGACGATGTCGTGTACTGCACGGCGGGGCGGTCGTCGTATCTCGACGGCGGGATGGTGATGGCCCGCCTCGACGCGGCGACGGGCAAGGAACTGGGGCGGACGCGCTTCGCCAATCGCGATCCGAAAACCGGCATGCAGCCGGAGGCGATCATGGAGGACGTCGAACTGCCCGGCGCGCTGCCCGACGTGCTGGTCGACGACGGACAGTTCATCTACCTGCGCGACAAGCGCATGACCCCCGACGGAACGGAGAAGCCGCCCACCATCGCCCACCTGTACAGTTCGGTCGGGCTGCTGGACGACCACTGGTGGCATCGAGGGTATTGGACCTGGGGCGAGCGGAACTGGGGGCGGGCCAGCGGATGGGCCATTGCGGCCTCCTACCGACCGAGCGGGCGAATCCTCGTCGAGGACGACCGGACCGTGTTCGGGTACGGGCGCAAGAAGGTGAAAGGAAACAGCCTGGCCGGCTACCACCTGTTCCGGGCCGACAAGAAGGTCCGGACGATCGATCAGAAGCTCAAGAACAACAACGCCGCGATCGTCGCGCACATGAAGCCCGCCAAGGTGACGTACGGCTGGTCGCGGGAGATTCCCGTCGTCGTGCGGGCGATGGTGCTGGCGGGCGAGACGCTGTTCGCCGCGGGCGCGCCTATGCCCCCCAGCGGCGAGCCCGATTTCGACAGTGCCCGCAATCCGGGCACATTGATCGCTGTCTCGGCCCCCAGCGGGCGCGACGTCTCGACGTGCAGACTCGCCGCCCAACCGGTCTTCGACGGCATGGCCGCCGCGAACGGGAAACTCTACGTAGCCCTGCGCAACGGGCAGGTCGTCTGCCTGCAGGGGACAAAGTGAATGGAGCGTATCGGATGACGCGATTCCCGATCGGGCGCGGGGGGCGATGTCTCGTTGGACTGCTCGCCGTCGTGCTGACGGTGGCGGGTGCGACGGCTCAGCCGGACGCCGGGCGGATTCTGGACGCAGCCGGCGTGAAGGCGGGCCTCATCGTGCACGTCGGGTGCGGAGACGGGGAGTTGACCGTCGCGCTGCGAGCGGGGGAGAGCTATCTCGTTCATGGGGTGGACGCCGAAGCAGGCAACGTCACGAAGACGCGCGACCGTATCGCTCGGGCGGGCCTGCACGGGAAGGTATCGGCCGATCGGCTGACGGGCGGGCAGCTTCCGTATGTGGACAATCTCGTGAATCTCGTCGTCTCCGACGACCTCGCGCCCGTCCCGATGTCGGAAGTGATGCGCGTCCTGGCGCCGGGCGGTGTGGCGTATGTCGCCGGAAAGAAGACCGTCAAGCCCCGGCCTGCGAACATCGACGAGTGGACGCACTACTTGCACGATGCGTCCAACAATGCCGTCGCGCAGGACGACGTGGTCGGTCCGCCGCGGCGCGTGCAGTGGCGGGCGGGACCCACCTTCGCGAGGCATCACGACGTGCTGGCCAGCGTCAGCGCGATGGTCTCGGCGGGCGGGCGGATGTTCTACATCATCGACGAGGGCCCGACCAGCCTGATGCACTACCCGGCCCGGTGGCGCCTCGTGGCGCGGGACGCCTTCAACGGCATGCTGCTGTGGAAGAAGCCCATCCCGGACTGGGAGACCGCCCTCCGCCCGTTCCGCTCGGGCCCGCCGCAACTGCCCCGCAGGCTCGTCGCCGTCGGCGACCGCGTCTACGTTGTGCTTGGACTGACCGCGCCGGTCTCCTGCCTCGACGCCGCGACGGGCGAGACGGTCCGCGTCTACGAGGGCACGGAGCAGGCGGATGAGATCGTCTGCGACGGGGACGTGCTGCTGGTCGTGACGTTCGATTACGCGACGGCGGACGAAGCATCCGCGGCGCTGCGGCGCGGCATTCCCACCACGGGCGGCGTGCGGGCGGTCGTCGCCCTCGACGCCCGGACGGGGAAGGTGCTGTGGAAGCACTCGGGCAGGCAGACGGCGGGCCTGATGCCCACGACGCTGGCCGCCGCGGAGGGGCGGGTGCTGTACCAGCGCGGCGGAGAGGTGGTCTGCGTGCAGCGCGAAACGGGCAAGCCCGTGTGGCGCTGCAGCGTCACGGGCGCCCCCACGCCCCCCGCTCGCGCCCGCAAGGGCGCGAAGAAGGCCAAACCGCCCAAGTCGGGCGCGGCGTACACGGCGCCGACGCTCGTCGTCTCGCGGGCCGATGGCGTGGTCCTGCTCGCCCAGGGCAAGCAACTGACCGCGATGTCGCTGGGGGACGGCAAGGTCTTGTGGCGCGGCGCGAGCACACCGGACTTCCGCGCCCCGGCCGACCTGTTCGTCGCCGACGGGCTCGTCTGGTCCGGCCTGTTCGCCACCCAGGGCCTCGACCCCAAGACCGGGCGCGTCAAGCGGACGCTGGACATCACCGGCCTGCTCACGCCCGGGCACCATCCGCGCTGCTACCGCAACAAGGCCACCGAGCGGTACGCGATCTCCGACAAGCGAGGCATGGAGTTCTTCGACCTGCAGGGGAAGGCCCACTCGCGGAACAACTGGACGCGCGGCGTTTGCCAGTACGGCATCCTCCCCTGCAACGGCCTGACGTACCTGCCGCCCAACGCCTGCTGCTGTTACGCGGGCGCCATGCTGCACGGACTTTACGCCCTGGCGCCTTCCACCACGACGGCGCCGGTGCGCGAGGCGAAGCAGGCGCCAAGGCTTGAGAAAGGCCCGGCGTACGGGGCAGTCCGACATCCGCAATCCG
>CAZEJA010000095.1:7163-9319 GCA_964512215.1 uncultured Planctomycetaceae bacterium | reverse complement strand
GGCCATCAATGCCCTTCTCACTCACCATCAGATTGAGTTTGAGCGAACGCACAATCTCGACTATCTGTTGGATCTGTGCGCGGAGGCGGCTCCGCAGACGGAGCAACTGCGCGACGCCGCTACACTCCTGACGGATTTTGCCGTCGAGGCGCGGTACCCGCTTCCCGGGCGGGACCCCACCCCGGCGGAAGCTCAGGAGGCCCTCACCCTCGCGCGCGACGCGAGTGCGTTGCTTCGGGGCTTGCTGCCCTCCGAATCCGACAGCGCCGACACCGAACCGTAGTCGCGGGACAGAAAGGTCCCTCTCGAGTACCCATGAGCGAGATCAAACTACAAGTTGCCCTGGACTTCGTGGAGTTGTCGCGGGCGCTGGCGGTCGCCGAGGCCGCCGTCGCGGGCGGGGCGGACTACATCGAGGCAGGCACGCCGCTGATCAAGTCCGAAGGGCTCGACGCGGTCCGCAGGCTGCGCGAGATGTTCCCGGACCGGACGATCATCGCGGACATGAAAACGATGGACGCCGGGAAGATCGAAGCCGAGGCCGCCGCCAAGGCGGGCGCCAACATCATGACGGTCTGCGGCCCGGCGAGCGAGAGCACGATCCGCGAGTGCGTCGAGGCGGGCAAGCACTACGGCATCGAGGTCGCCGTCGACCTGATGAGCGTCGACGATCCCGTAGCCTTCGCCCGCGCCGCCGGAGAACTCGGCGTGGCGTGGCTGGACGTGCACTGCGCGATCGACCAGCAGATGCAGGGCGCCGACCCGCTGGCGACGCTGCGGGAAATCCGCGGCGCGACGAACCTGACGCTGGCGGTTGCGGGCGGGATCAACTCCGAAACCGCCGCCGCGGCGGGCGCTGCAGGCGCCGACGTCGTCATCGTCGGCGGCGCCATCACCAAGGCCGTCGACCCGACGCAGGCGACCGCCGACATCCGCCGTGCGCTCGATACCCAGCAGGCGGTCCCCTCCGACCTGTTCAAGCGCGCAACCGCCGCCGACCTCCGCGACGCGCTGGCCAAGGTCCGCACGAGCAACATTTCCGACGGCGCCCACCGCCTGCCCTGCCTGGCGGGCCTGACGCAGCTCGTGCCCGGCACGTCGGCGGTTGGCCCGGCCGTTACGGTCCGGACGCTGCCCGGCGACTGGGCCAAGCCCGTCGAAGCCATCGACGTCGCTCGTCCCGGCGATATCATCATCATCGACGCCTGCGGTCAGGGCCCGGCCATCTGGGGCGAACTCGCCACCGAGAGCGCGAAGAACAAGGGCCTCGCCGGGCTCGTCGTGCACGGCGCGGTTCGCGACACGGCCGACATCCGCAAGCTGGGCTTCCCCGTCTGGTCCACGCTCGTGACCAGCCACGCGGGCGACCCGCACGGGCTGGGCGAGATCAACGGCCCCATCGAGATTTCCGCCCAGCGAATTCAGCCGGGCGACTGGATCGTCGCCGACGACGACGGCGTGATGGTCGTGCCCAAGTCGACGGCCGTCGAGATGGCCAACCGCGCCGCCGACGTGCTCGAGGCCGAGAACCGCATCCGCGAGGAGATTCGCGGGGGCGGAACGACGCTGGCGAAGGTCGTGAACCTGCTGCGGTGGGAGAAGAAAGGCGGAGGCGATGCCGGATAAGGACTCACTGAAGGTCGCCGGGAAGGACCTGCTCGATCGCATCGGTGCGGTGATGGAGAAGGTCAACTGGGAGAGCTTCGTCGAACTGGCCAGGATGCTCCCGCAGAGCCCCAAGATCTTCGTCACCGGCGCCGGGCGAAGCGGGCTGGTCGCGCGGAGCTTCGGCATGCGCCTGATGCACGCGGGGCTGACCGCGTTCATCCCCGGCGAGACCATCACCAGCGCCATCAGCAAGGGCGATCTGCTGGTCGCGATCAGTTGCACGGGCGAGACGGGGTACACCGAATACCTCGTCCGGCGAGCCCGTCAACTCGGCGGCAAGGTGGCCGTCATCACGGCCGATCCCGAGTCCCCCCTGGCCTGGGGCGCGGACAAAGTCGTGCACATCCCCGCGACCGCGGAGGACATCGTCGTCCGGGCGGCTGTGTTCGAGCACTCCGCCAGCCTCTGCCTCGACGCCGTCTTCAACGTGCTGGCCGAGCGGCTGCAGATCGACGTCAAGGAGTTCCGCAAGCGGCACGCGAATCTGG
>CAZEJA010000095.1:0-7153 GCA_964512215.1 uncultured Planctomycetaceae bacterium | reverse complement strand
AGGCGCATCCTGACGCGGCGCCATCGAGAAAGGACGCCCGGTATGCCCGCCGACCTTCTCATCCCCGTCCGGTCGTTCCGCCGCACCCGCGGCACGTTCGCCCTGCCGGACAAGGCCGTCCTCACCACACCGCGCAGCGTCGACGCCCTGCCGCTGAAGCAGCTCGCGGCGGACCTGCGACGCTCGGGAACACGCTCGCGGGTGATCTGCGGCGCGGCTGGACCGGCGACGATTCGCCTCCGTCGCGACCCGAAGGTCGCGGGGCGCGACGCCTACCGCGTCGACATCACGCGCGACGGCATCGACGTGGCCGCCTCCGCCGATCCCGGTGCGTACTACGCCGTGCAGACCCTCCGCGAGCTGCTGCGCATCCACGGCCGCAAGCTGCCCCTCGGAACCATCGCCGACCGCCCCGACTTCCCCCGCCGCGGCGTCTACCTCGACTGCTCCCGCGGCAAGGTGCCGACGCTGGATACGCTCAAGACCCTCGTCGAACGCCTCGCAGCCTGGAAGATCAACGAGTTCCAGGTCTACGTCGAGAACGTCTTCACCTTCGCGAAGCACCCCGCCATCGGGCGCGGGTACAGTCCGTTCACGCCGGCGGAGATGATCGACCTGCAGGACCACTGCCGCTCTCATCACATCGCGCTGGTCGGCTCGCTGGCGAGCTTCGGGCACATGGAGCGCATCCTCTGCCTGCCCGAATACAGTCGCCTCGGCGAGATGGCCGGATTCCGGGACCTGCCCGGCGGGACCACGCTCTGCCCCGGCGACCCGGGCTCGGTCCGCCTGATGGAAGACCTCTACGACGAGTTCCTGCCGCTGCACGAGGCGGAGGACTTCAACGTCTGCTGCGATGAGACGTGGGAGCTGGGCAAGGGACGCTCGCGCCGCCGGGCCGGTCGCGTCGGCGTGGGGCGCGTGTACCTCGACTTCCTGCTGAAGCTGCACCGCCTGTGCGAGAAGCACGGCAAGCGAATGAACGCCTGGGCGGACATCGTCCTGGAACACCCCGAGCTGCTCGGCGAGCTGCCGCAGGACATCGTCATGCTCAACTGGGAGTACGGCGCGACCGGACGTCGCATCCCCCGAACGCGGGAGATCACCGACGCCGGTCTCCCCTGCGTGGTCTGCCCGGGCACGAGCGGGTGGCAGTCACACGGAACGCGGATGACCAACGCGATCGGCAACGTCGCCGGCTTTGCCGCCGAGGGACGCAGGCGCCGCGTCGAGGGGCTGCTCAACACCGACTGGGGCGACGGCGGGCACCGGAACTTCCTGGGCGTGAGCCTGCACGGGTACGCCCACGGCACCGCCCACGCGTGGAATGGGCGGGCCGTGGACGACGCGAAGTTCACGAGAGCTTTCTGCTTCCACGCGTTCGGCCGGCGCGACGGCGGGCTGGCGCGGGCAATCCGGACGCTGGGCGACACGTACCTGCGGACGCCCGGGAAACTCTACCACGGGCTGGTCGAATCGCTCACGGGGGACAGGGAGTTCCGCCGGTCGATCTCGATCGGCTCACCCGTGCGGTGGTTGCATGGGTCGGCGATCGACGACATGCAGCCGGCCGGGCTGCGGAAGATCGTTTCGGCGCTTGCGGACTTGCGATTCGACGGCGGCGGGGAGAAACTGCATCGGTTCGAGGCGCTGGCGCTGAGGGAACTGGCCGCCGCTGCCCGCATGGACGCCCTGGCGGCGCGGCGGGCGCTGACGGCCAAGGACATCCGGGCGGGCAAGACGCCTGCGACCTCAGTGCTGCGTGGGCTCGCCAACGAGACGCGTCGCGTCGCGGGCGAGTTCGAGAAGCTCTGGCTGGCGAGGAACCGGCCCTCGCGTCTGAAGGACAACCTGACACTGTTCCGCAAGGCGGAGCAGCAGTGTCGGAAGATCGCGAAGTGACGAGGCGAAACGATGAGTGACTACCAACTGGGCAGCGTGGGTGCGGGCAACATGGCCGAGGCGATCCTCCGCAGTGTCATTCGCAGCGGACTCCTGAACGCGGCGGACGTGATCACATCCGACGTCTCGGCGGAGCGTGGACAGTTCCTGGGGACGGAGTTGGGCATCGCCGCGACGACCGACAACCGGACGCCCGCCGCCTGCCCGCGCGTCCTGCTCGCGGTCAAGCCGCAGACCATCGACGGCGTACTGGAAGAGATCGCCCCCGCCGTTGCGGAAGACGCCACCGTAGTCTCGATCGCCGCGGGAATCTCCTCCGCCTGGATTGACGCGTCACTCGGCGGGCGCGGGCATATCGTGCGCGTCATGCCCAACACACCGATGCTCGTCGGCGCGGGCATTTCGGCCGTCGCGGCCGGCCCGCGAGCGACCGACGAGGACGTCGAGTGGACCCGCAAGCTCTTCGCCGCCAGCGGGCAGGCGATCGTGGTGGACGAAACGATGATGGACGCCGTGACGGCCGTCTCGGGCTCCGGACCGGCGTACTTCTTCTACCTCGTCGAAGCCATGATCGCCGCCGGCATCGCCGAAGGCCTGGCGCCCGAAGTCGCCCGCGAACTGGCCGTCAGCACCTGCGCGGGAGCGGGCAAGATGCTGTTGGAAACGGGCGAGGCCCCCGAAGTCCTCCGCGACCGCGTCACCAGCCCCGGAGGCACGACCCAGCAGGCCGTCGAAATCCTCGACGCCGCCGGCGCGAAGGACACCCTCATCCAGGCCATCCGCGCCGCCGCCGAACGCAGCCGCGAACTGGGGGCCTGACCCCCTACTTCGCCAGGAAGTCCTCGAAGGCGCCGCCGAACAGGGCGCGGACGTCGCGGCGGATTTCCTGCTCCGTGGGCCGCCAGCCGGCGGTGAACAGGTCTGCGTACTTGTCGGCCAGCACGTTCCCGACGACCGTCCGCGAATGCGACCACTTGTAGATAAGCTGGTCGAGCACGCGGGCGTCGCTGTGCTGGCAGGTGAAGGTCGCCCCCAGCAACTCCAGTCGCATCCGCGTCATTTCGTCGATGATGCTCGGGTCGTTGCAGAACCACCAGCAGCCGAACAGGTGCAGGTTGCCGAACTTCCGGGCCAGCACGCACAGTTCGTGCTGGTTGACGCGCGAGAGCATGGTCACGAGGAACTTCGCGTCGCGGTGATTGCTGCACAGATTCTGGACGGCCTCGACGTCGGCGACGCCCACGCCGTCGCCGCCTTCGTGCAGGTCCGGGTTCACCCCGCGACGGACGCCGATCATCATCGCCAACGGCAGGCCCAACTCTTTCGCGGCCGGAAGGACGACCTCGTCAAGCACAGTCGTGCTGAGATCGTCCGAGGGGTACGCGAAGTCGTTCGGCAGCGACGCTGCCAGATAGATCGGGCTGATTCGCCGCGCCCAGTCGCCCAGGAACTTCCGCGCGGCGGCGAAGGCGGTCGCGTCGGGGGCGCCCGCGGTATCGTAGCCCGCGTCGGCCATGATCTTCGCCGCAGCCGGCCAATCGCAGATCAGCGTGTCGATCCGCAGGGCCGCCTTCATGCCCGGGGGTACGGGCAGGTCGCGATCCCAGCATGCGACCTCCTCGGCCGCGAAGGGATTGTTCGTCATCACCACCGAGCCCAGCCCCGCCAGCGACAGGACCTTCGGCAGGTAGTCCTCGACGCGCTGCTCGGCGAACCACGCGCGGACGCCCGCCAGATCGCGTCCCCCCACGTCGAGGCCCAGCTTGTTGAGCGTGGTGATCGCCCCGCGGGCGGCCTCGCTCAAGGCGCCGTGTTCCAGGAACACGTGCTTCCAGACGAGGTCCGCCTGCTCGCTCTTGGAGAGTGCCCAGAACGCGTCGTAGGTCAGGTCGGCCGGGGCGATGGTGAACAGCTCGGCCACCAGGTAGTGATACGTCAACAACTCGTCGACGCCCCACAGCAGCAGTCCGTCGTGCGAGGGCGGAAACAGGTGCGTGTGAATGTCGGTGATGGTCGCCTCGGTGACGGCCGTGCGGGCGGCGGCCTGGACGGCGGCGACGTCCTTCAGTGTACTCATCGCGGTCTCCTTTGCAGGCGGGCAGAATACCAGCTTCCCGCCGCGATAGGAAGCCCCGGCGCATGGCCCGGGTGCCGTGGGCTGTCCCCTGGGGACAACCACGTGGCGCCGATATCCAGGCAGCGTGGTTGCTTCGCTGCGCTCCGCAAACCACGGCACCCGGCGCGCCGGCGGCGTGGGCAGGTTCTTGGCGGCCTTCGGAGCGTGTGCTAGACTGCCCCTTCCACCGGCACGCAGCAAGGAGAAGGACATGCCCGAACGCAGCAGCCCGCCCCGCGGGAGCGTCACCCGTCGCGACCTCATGAAGACCGCCGCAGCCGGAGCGGCGGGACTGTCCCTCGCCACAACAGCTACGAAAGGCGGCGCCATGTCGCAAAGCCCCTCGCGGATCCGCCCCAACCTGATCTTCGTGTTCGGCGACCAGCTTCGGTATCTGTCGTGCGGCTACGCGGGCGACGGGGCGGCCCGCACGCCGAATCTCGACCGCCTCGCGTCGCAGAGCGCGAACTTCTGCAACGCCGTCTCGAGCACGCCGGTGTGCGCGGCCTACCGGGCGTCGCTGCTGACGGGCAAGTACACGACGTCCACGGGCATGGTGATCAACGAGCTTCGCCTCAGCCCCGACCACGAGTGCTTCGGGCACGTGCTGACCCGCGGCGGGTACGAGACGGCCTACATCGGCAAGTGGCATCTGTGGGCGAACGAACTGGGCAACCACCGGGCGGTCAAGAACGGGTTCGTCCCGCCGGGCGCGTACCGCCTGGGCTTCGACGGCTACTGGGCGGCCTACAACTTCAACCACGAGTACAACCGGGCCTACTACTTCGAGGACACGCCCGACCGCGTCGACGTGGACGGCTACGAGCCCGACGTACAGACGGACATGGCCGTCAAGCGGCTGGGCAAGATGTCGGGCGGGAGCAAGCCGTTCGCGATGTTCCTGTCCTACGGCACGCCGCACGACCCGTGGGGATTCCACAACGTGCCGAAGAAATATGCCGACATGTTCCGCGACGTGCCCATGCCCCATCCGCCCAACTACAGGCCCGCCAACGACGAGCCCTACTGCGACAACTGGGCCCGGCTGCGAGGTGACGGCCGGGCGAAGCTGGAACAGTGGCGCCGCGGCTACTACGCGATGGTCGCGAATCTCGACTGGAACATCGGGCGTCTCCTGCAGGCCGTCGACAAGGCCGGGCTCGCCGACAATACGATCATCGTCTTCAGCAGCGATCATGGCGAGATGTTCGGCGCCCAGGGGCGGCGGGCGAAGAACATCTTCTACGAGGGGGCCGCCCGCATCCCGCTGCTGATCCGCTGGCCGAAGCGGATTCCGGCCGGTCGCGTCGCGGATGCGTGCATCACCACGCCGGACTTCATGCCCACCGTGCTGGGGCTCATGGGCCTGCCGATTCCCAAGGCCGTCGAGGGCATGGACCTCAGCCACTGCGCCCTGGGCAAGGCCGGCCCCGAGCCCGAGGCCGCCCTGCTGCAGAACACCGGCGCCTGTGCTGCCTGGGCAGACGGGCACGAATGGCGGGCCCTGCGGTCCAGGCAGTACACCTACGCGGTCTATCGCGTCGACGGGCGGGAACTGCTGTTCGACAACCAGGCCGACCCGTACCAGATGACCGACCTCGCGGGGTCGCCGAAGCACGCGGATGTGCTCGCCGACTTCCGGAAGCTGCTCAAGAAGCGGATGGCCGACCTGAACGACACGTTCCCCGCTTCAACGTGGTACCGCAGGCGGTGGACGGAAGACCGCAACATCATGCGCGGCGCCCGCGGCGGCACGCACGACCTGGGCGCGCTGCGGAAGATCCTTGGCAAGTACGAGGCTGCCTACGCGAAGGACCCCGCCAGCCGACCCAGGCGAAAGCCCCAGTCGCCCCGCAAGCCGAAGTGAAGGAGACGCCCATGAACTGCGTGGTGATCTGCTGCGATACGTTCCGTGCGGACCTGATCAACCATCCGGTCGTCCTGACGCCGAACCTCGACCGCCTCGCGGCGGAGGGGATCACGTTCACCAACGCCTTCGCCGAGGGCCTGCCCACCATCCAGGCCCGCCGGACGATGTTCACGGGCATCCGGTCCTTCCCGTGGCGGTTCGAGATGGGCAGCCGCGGACTGACCCCCGCGATTCCGGGGTGGCATCGCATTCCCGACGAGCAGACGACGCTGTCGGAGCTGCTGTGGGAGCGCGGCGTGGTGACGGGGATGGTGGCCGACACGTACCACATGTTCAAGCCCACGCAGAACTTCACGCGCGGCTTCTGCTCGTGGAACTTCATCCGCGGACAGGAAGGCGACCCCGTCCGCAGCGGGCCCCTGTCGGCCGTCGACGTGGCGCCCTACCATCCCGAGGGCAAGAATGACCTGACCTGCTGGCCGACGCTGACGCAGTACCTGCTGAACATGCTCGACCGCGAGTGCGAGGAGGACTACCTGCCCGCCCGGGTCTTCCGCGCGGCCAATACGTGGCTGGACGAGAACCGCGAGAACGAGCCCTTCTTCCTGTGGGTCGACTCCTTCGCCCCCCACGAGCGGTGGGACCCGCCGATGGAGTTCGCCGACGCCTACTACACGACCGACGCCAGCCGCGACTACATCCAGCCGCAGCTTATCAACGGCAAGGAAGACATCACCGAGGCGGAGATCGAGCGGACGCGGGCGCTGTACTACGGGTACGTGACGTTCGTGGACAAGTGGATCGGGCACTTGCTGGACAAGCTCGACGAGATGGGCCGGATGGACGACACGGTGATCCTCTTCACGAGCGACCACGGGACGGAACTGTGGGACAAGGGGCGCTTCGGCAAGGGCGGCGACCGGCTGTACGGGTACAACACGCGGATTCCCCTGCTGATCCGCCTGCCGGACGGGACCGGCACGGGCACGACGCGCGACGATCTCTGCCAGCACCAGGACTTCTTTCGGACGATCTGCGGGCTGATGGGCCAGGACGTGCCCGATGAGCTTGCGGGCGACGGGCGGGACCTGTTCGACGCCGCGGCGTCCGCACCGGAGAAAGTCATCACCGCCTGGAGCACGAACGTGGGTGTCCGCTCGACGGACTGGAACCTGGTGATCGACTCGACGGGCACGGGCGATCGGAAGGAACTGTACGACCTGCAGGCCGACCCCGAGGAGACGCGGAACGTCTACGACGAGCAC
>CAZEJA010000094.1:0-9469 GCA_964512215.1 uncultured Planctomycetaceae bacterium | reverse complement strand
GATACACCACTCCTTACCGCTTAACTTAGGACCATTGTAAGGTGTCCCCAAAATTACCCAAAATTACCAAAATTAAAGCGGGCAATCTTGTTGACAATCGACAATATACAGTCTAGGCTTCCTCATCGGTTCCCCGGCCGGCGGGGTTTTCCTGTCCGCGTCCGACCGACGGCACAGGAGTAGCGACATGTCAGATACGGTCTACCGTACGATTCGCGAGCAGATCGCCGACCACATCCGCAGCGACGTGCTTTCCGGGCAGTTGCCGCAGGGATCGGCGTTGCGGGAGGAAGCGCTCGCCAAGCGGTTCGGCGTCAGCCGCGGGCCCATCCGCGACGCGCTGCTGCAGCTCACGCAGGAAGGCCTGCTCGCTTCGAAGCCCAACTGCGGCGTCACGGTCAGCCGCTCCCCCAGCGAGTGGACCCGGCCGCTGGTCGTGGACGTTCGCAGGAAGGTGGAGACGTTCGCCCTCGAGCGTATCTTCGACCGGATCGACGAGGAGGCGCTCGCTCGTCTGCAGCAGGCGGTCGACGAACTCCGCGCTGCCTGCGAGGCGGGCGACACGTCTGCGGTTGCCGCCCACGACGTGGAGTTCCATCGAACCATCATCGAGTTAGCCGGCGAGGAGGAACTCGTCGCCATCTGGCTGCCCGTCGTCTCTCGCATGATGCTGCACTACCGGCGGCACGACGACTGGATGGACAGCTACGCCGAACACGCCGCCATCGTCGACGCCATCCGTCGCAAGGACCTTCCCGCCGCGACGGCTGCGCTGCAGGAGAACATCCAATGAACGAAGCTCGATACGAGGGCCAGCACGGCGGAGACAGGGCATGAACGGCTACACGGGCAAGATGCTGCGGGTGGACCTGACGAGCGGGACGACGTCCGTCGAGGACCTGGATGCGGGGCTCGCCCGGGACTACATCGGTGGGACCGGGCTGGGCGTGCGCCTGGCGTATGGGGAGATCCCGCCCGGGTGCGATCCGCTGGGGCCGGACAACAAGCTCATCTTCGCAACGGGCCCGATGACGGCCACGCCGCTGGCGACGGCCGGGCGGTACCAGCTCGTCTACAAGTCGCCGTTGACGGGCATCCTGTGCGATTCCAGCTCGGGCGGCTTCTGGGCGGTGGACCTCAAGAAGGCGGGATTCGACGTGCTGATCGTCGAAGGCGAATCCCCGCGGCCGGTCTATCTGTGGATTCACGACGGCCAAGCGGAGCTGCGCGATGCAGCGGCGCTGTGGGGCAAGGACTGCTTCGAGACGCAGGACCTGATCAAGGACGAGGTCGGCGAGCCCAAGGCCCGCGTCGCCTGCATCGGGGTGGGCGGCGAGCGCGGGTCGCTGCACGCGTGCGTGATCAACGGCGAGGCCCGGACGCCGGGTCGCGGCGGCAACGGCGCGGTGTTCGGCGCGAAGAAGCTCAAAGCCGTCGCGGTCCGCGGAACGGGCTCGTTCCCGGTGGCGGATGAAGAGGGCCTGGCGGCCGAGTGCCGCAAGCTTGTCAACGGCGAGATCCCGCAGAACCCCGGTTACGACCCGTTCGCCCGGTTGGGCACGTCGGCGTGGCTGAAGGTGGCGAGGACCATGGGCGACGTTCCCGTGAAGAACTGGAGCGTCGGGCAGTGGAAGAAGGGCTGCGACAGTCTGTGCGGCCATCGCATGGCCGAGACGATCCTCACGAAGCGATCCGCCTGCTATCGCTGCATGCTGGCGTGCGGACGCGTGGTCCGCGTCGAGAAAGGGCCCTTCGCCTTCGAGGGCCCCGGGCCCGAGTACGAGACGCTCGCGGCGCTGGGGACGAACACGATGGTCGCCGACCTGGAGGCCGTCGCCTACGCAGGGCACCTGTGCAACGTGTACGGCATCGACACGATCTCAACGGGCGCGACGATCGCGTGGGCGATGGAGTGCTTCGAGAAGAAGCTGCTGACGAGGGAAGACACGGACGGGATCAAGCTGAAGTTCGGCAGCGCCGAGGCGCTGGTCGCCGCGGTGGCCAAGGCCGGAAAGGTCGAGGGCAAGCTCGGGGAGCTGCTGGCGCTGGGCGTGAAGCGGGCGGCCGAGCGGGTCGGGCGGGGCTCGGCGGACTTCGCCTGTCACTCCAAGGGCATGGAGACCGCGATGCACGACCCGCGGGGCTTCCCGAGCATGACCGTGACGTACGCGACAGGCCCGCGCGGGGCCTGCCACCTGCACGGGCAGTCGATGATCTACGAAGGCCCCGACGCCCTGCCGGAATGGGGACTGACCGAATTCAGTCCGGAAGAGAAGGTGAAGGGCCGCGGGCGGATCGCGGACGTCGCGCGGGCGCACTTTGAGATCTACAACTCGATGGTGATCTGCGCGTTCCTGACCGGCGCGTACCCCCTGCCGCCCAGCAGTCTGGCGAACTACCTCAACCTGGCCACCGGGGCGGGGTACACCAGCGAGGGCCTGCACACGATCGGGCGGCGGATCGCGACACTGCACCGCGTCTACAACAACCGGTGCGGCACGACCCGGGCGGACGACACGCTGGCCAGGCGGCAGTTGCAGGCGATGAAGAAAGGCGGGGCGAAGGGCTACTCGCCCGACCTGGAGGGGATGCTGGAAGACTACTACGACGCCGCCGGCTGGGGCGAGGACGGCAAGCCCACGCCCGAGACGATGGAGTCGCTGGGACTGGGCTTTGCGATTCCGGATATCCACCCGCAGGCGCCTTCGACGGAGGAAGCATGATGGGCACGCACGTGCAGACATCGAGTCAAGGACAGCCCGCCGCTCGGGAGAGAGGTCCGGGCGGCCCGGCGCCGATCCAGGCGGTGGAGGCCGAGTGCTACCGCGTTCCGCTGGCCGAGCCGCTGCACGACTCGCGTCACGGCGCGCACACGCACTTCGAGCTGGTCATCGCGCGGGTGCATCTGGCCGACGGGCGCGAGGGCGTCGGATACACGTACACGGGCGGCAAGGGCGGGCGCGCCGCCCACCAGGTACTCGCGCACGACCTGGCCCCCGCGCTGGCGGGCAAGGACGCCGCCGACATCGACGGCCTGTGGGACTTCATGAATTGGCACATCCACTACGTGGGTCGCGGCGGCATCGCGGGGTTCGCGGTCTCCGCCGTCGACATCGCGCTGTGGGACCTGCGGGCCCGGACAGCCAACATGCCGCTGTGGAAGCTGCTGGGCGGCGACGGCCGGGCCGTCCGAACGTACGCCGGGCTGATCGACCTGCACTACCCGCTCGACCGGCACCTGGAGGTCGTTCAACAGGAGCTGGCGCGCGGGCACACGGGCATCAAGATCAAGGCCGGGCGGGACCGCCTGGACGACGACCTGGCCCGGGCCCGCGCCATCCGCGACCTCATCGGCCCGGACGTCAAGTTCATGGTGGATGCGAACATGAAATGGGACGTCGACACGGCCGTCGAAGCGTCGCGGAGGCTGAAGGACCTCAACGTGCTGTGGCTGGAAGAACCGGTCCTGCCGGATGACTTCCCCGCCTTCGCCGAGGTGGGCCGGGCCTCGAGAATCCCGCTGGCGATGGGCGAGAACCTGCACACGCTCCTGGAGTTCCGCCAGGCGTTCCATACCGGCGTACTCGCCTTTCCTCAGCCGGATGCCTCCAACATCGGCGGCGTCACGGGCTGGCTGAAGGTCGCGGAGATGTGTCACCGCCTCGGTCTGCCCGTGTCCAGTCACGGCATGCAGGAATTGCACGTGAGCCTGATGTCAGCCATGCCTCACGCCGGGTACATGGAGATGCACAGTTTCCCGATCGACCGTTACACGACCCGTCCGTTGGAGATCGAGAATGGTTGCGTGACGCCGCCCGACCTGCCCGGATGCGGCGTCGTGTTCGACGGGGACAAGCTCGCCCCCTACCGGGAACTGTGAAGACCGAATGCATTACAGGAAACGAGATCCACATGAAGGCTGCCTACTACCAGAGGAACGAGACGATCGAAGTCGCCGACGCCGCCTCCGTGCCGCCGGGTCCGGGGGAGGTCCGCATCGACGTCGCCTACTGCGGCGTGTGCGGGACCGACCTGCACATCTACCATGGCAAGATGGACCAGCGGGTAGCCCTGCCGCAGATCATGGGGCACGAGATGTCGGGCGCGATCGCCGAGATCGGGGAGGGCGTAGCTGACTGGACTGCTGGCGACCGCGTGGTGGTCCGCCCGCTGGACCCGTGCGGAGACTGCCCCGCCTGCGAGGCCGCCCACGCGCACATCTGCCAGAACCTGAAGTTCCTGGGCATCGACACGCCGGGCGCGTTTCAGGGCTCGTGGACCGTCCCGGCCCACACGCTGCACCGCCTGCCCGACGCAGTCGGACTGGACCTGGCGGCGATGGTCGAACCGTTGGCCGTCGCGTGTCACGACGTCCGCATCGGCGAGGTCGCCCCGGACGACTTCGTCGTCGTCATCGGCGGCGGGCCGATCGGCATGCTGATCGCGCTGGTCGCCCGGGCGGCCGGGGCGAAGGTGCTGGTCTCCGAGGTCAACAACTACCGCCTGGACTTCGCACGACAACTGGGCCTCGAAGCGGTCAATCCCGCCGAGATCGACCTTCCCGCTTTCGTGGAGGAGGGGACCGGAGGCGCCGGCTGCGGTCATGACGCGACTGCCCCGCACGCGCGGGCGCATCGTTGTCGTGGGCATCTTCGGCGAGGCGCCGAAGGTCGACCTGTTCCGCTTCTTCTGGCGCGAGCTGAAGCTCTGTGGCGCCCGCGTCTACGAGCCGGAGGATTTCGAACGGGCCATCGAGCTGGCCGCCGCGGGCGAGATGCCGCTCGACCGCCTGATCACCGACACGCTGCCGCTGACCGCCCTGCCGGCGGCCTTCGAGCGGATGGAGTCCGGCGGCGACACCATGAAGATCCTGATCGACGTGAAGGGAGAATAGGGATGTCCATCCTCGAGAAGTTCAGCCTCAGCGGAAAGGTGGCGCTGGTGACGGGCTGCCGGCGCGGCATCGGGCGGGCGATGGCCCGGGCGCTCGCCGAGGCGGGCGCCGACATCATCGGCGTCAGCGCCACGCTGGAAACGTCCGGCAGCGACGTGGAAGCCGACGTGACGGCCGCGGGACGGAGCTTCCGGGCCTACACGTGCGACTTCGCCAACCGCAGCGCCCTGCACGGCTTCATCGCGCAGGTCAAGCAGGACGCCCCCCGCGTGGACATCCTGGTCAACAACGCCGGGACGATCCTCCGCGAACCCGCCGCGGAGCATCCGGATGAATACTGGGACAAGGTCATCGAGGTGAACCTCAGCGCCCAGTTCATCCTCGCGCGGGAATTCGGCAAGGAGATGCTCGCCCGCGGGGAGGGCAAGGTGATCTTCACCGCGTCGCTGCTGACATTCCAGGGCGGCATCACGGTGCCGGGCTACGCAGCCAGCAAGGGCGGCGTGGGGCAGTTGACCAAGGCGCTGTCCAACGAGTGGGCGGGAGGCGGCGTGTGCGTCAACGCCATCGCGCCGGGCTACATCGCCACCGACAACACGCAGGCCCTGCAGGACAACCCGGTTCGCAGCAAGGCGATCGTCGAGCGGATCCCCGTCGGCCGCTGGGGCGAACCGGAAGATCTCATGGGCGCCGTGGTGTTTCTCGCGTCGGCGGCGTCGGATTACGTCAGCGGCGAGATCCTGACCGTCGACGGCGGCTGGATGGGGCGATAGGCCCCACGCGCATCCGAACGTGTTTCGAGAGGAACGGACCGTGAGCAGACAGACCAGGTACAGGACAGCATCGTCGGCGATTCTCGTTGCAGCCTTCGCCTTGGCGGGTTGCGCAGGAAGAAAGGCGGGAACGGTTGTGGAAGACAGGAAGCTCAGCGCCGCATCGAAGCGGGCCCTGAACTACACCAAGGGCCCCGAGTGGTTCTGCCAGTTCTGGGAGAAGGACCTGACGGGCGGCCTCGCCTACGAGGAAGGCGTCAACCGGCGCGACCCCAGCGCGGTCATCCGCGTCGGCGACCTCTACTACGTGTGGTACACGAAGTCGCCCGGAGAGTCGGCCGGCTTCGGTTCGGGCGACGCGAGCAAGAAGGTGTTTCCCTGGGACCTGGCGGAGGTCTGGTACGCCACGTCGCCCAACGGTTGGAAGTGGACGGAGCGCGGGCGCGCCGTGGGCCGCGGCGCCGAAGGCGCCTACGACGACCGGAGCGTCTTCACCCCGGAGATCCTGGCGCACGAGGGCAGGTACTACCTCGTCTACCAGTGCGTCAAAGCCCCGTACGTGCGGCGGGTGAAGAACACGGTCGGCATGGCGATTGCGAATTCTCCCGACGGCCCTTGGGAGAAACTGCCCGAGCCCATCCTGAAGGCCTCCGACACGGGCGAGTGGCTGGGCGAGGAGGACAACCGCTTTCTCGTCACGAGCAAGGGCGACTTCGACAGTCACAAGGTGCACGACCCCTGCCTGATGTTCTACCGGGGCAAGTTCTATCTGTACTACAAGGGTGAGCGGATGGGCGAGGAGATGACCTTCGGCGGGCGGGAGACGAAGTGGGGCGTCGCGATCGCAGACAAGCCCGAGGGTCCCTACGTCAAGTCCGAGTACAACCCGGTGACCAACAGCGGGCACGAAGTGTGCGTGTGGCATTACCGGGGAGGCATTGCGGCGCTGCTTACGACGGACGGTCCGGAGAAAAACACGATCCAGTACGCCCCGGACGGGATCAACTTCGAGATCGAGGCGGTGGTCAAGCCCCCGACTCCGCACGCCGCGGGCCCGTTCCGCACCCCGGACCACGACAAGGGCCCGCTTGAAGGCCTGCGATGGGGACTGTGCTTCACGCATCGCGGCGGCTGGCAGTACATCCGGCGGTACGAAGTCACCGAGAAGCAGAAGAACTGGTTCCTCAACAAGGTCATGTACGAGTAGCAGGTGTGCGCAGGGAGTTGATCGTGAGCCGAGGCCAGCGACACAGACGATCAGAGCGGCGGTGGGGTACGATGGTCGCCGCGACGGCCGGGCTGCTGATCTGCCTGGCATCCGGGTGCGGCGGCAGGGCGGAGCCCGGCGAGAGCCTCGCCACCGCGCGGCGGCGGGAGTTGTGGAAGTCCGCGGACAGGGGCTATTGGCAGGGCGAGTTCTACACGACGTTCCTGTATTCGCCGCTGTGGGGGCTCGGACCCGAGGATGGCGTCTCCCGGCGCGACCCGAGCACGGTCATCCAGGTCGGCGACACCTACTACGTGTGGTACACGCGCACGCCCAGGCGAACCGAGCCGATCGATTACGACAAGAACCCGAGCATGCTGTGGACGGCGACGTGGTACCCGGCCTCGATCTACTACGCCACGAGCAAGAACGGTTGGGCCTGGCAGGAGCAGGGCGAAGCGGTGACGAAAGGCCCCAAGGGGACCTACGACGATGCCGCAACGGTGACGCCCGAGATCCTCGTAGCCAACGGCAGGTACTACCTGTACTACCAGGCCAGCGGCGGGGCCTACCGGTGGCGCGGCACGGGCACAATCGGCATGTCCCGGGCGGAGTCGCCCGACGGGCCGTGGCATCGCATGGAGAGGCCGATCCTGACGCCCGGGGACATCGACCCCACGCTCGGCCCCGTCTCAGACGCCGGGAAGATCCAGCCGTCCGACGCGTGGGACGGTCGGCAGATCCACGACCCCAACGTGCTCGTCAAGGACGGGAAGATCTGGCTGTACTACAAGGGCGAGCCGTGGTCGCGCAAGCCCGATCAGGCCGCCACCGACACGCGGGGGATCGCCTGGGGCCTCGCCGTCGCGGACAAGCCGGAAGGCCCGTTCGTCAAGTCGCCGCTCAACCCCGTCACCAACAGCGGGCATGAGGTCCTGGTCTGGCGCCATCGCGAAGGCGTCGCCGCCCTGATCACGACGGATGGGTTCGAGAAGAACACCGTCCAGTACGCGCCGGACGGCGTGAACTTCGAGATGAAGGCCCACGTGGCGATTCCCCCCAACGCCGGCGGGGCGTTCAGCCCGGACAACCATACGAACGCCCGCAACGCGCGGGGCATCGCCTGGGGACTGGGGCACATCACGCCCACGCGGTCGAACCCTTGGCCGTATCTGATCCGGTTCGATTGCGACCTGACGCGCGACGGGCGAGGCAATCGGCGCTTCAAGCAACAGAACCAGCGCTTCACGAAAGATGCGTATCTGTCCGAGAAGAACCGGCTGAAACCATGAACCTGAGACCGAGACACTCACGAACCGCGGACCCGGCCGGCTGTGGGATGCCACGCTCAAGCGCAGCTTGGGCGTGCCTGCTCCCCCCCCTGCTGGTCGTGACGGCCGGCGTGGTCTCCTGCAGCATCGCCGTCGACACCGGAGGAAAGGAACCCGGTATGACCCAGCCATTCCCCGCGAAGATTCCGCTGACGAAACCCGCCGACCGCAAGCTCAGCGCGGCCGTCGAGCGGATGTACGACGAGTGGAACCCGCACGAGGATCCGGCCAACGAACTGTACAGCAACTTCAAGTACTCGCGGCTGGAGGGGTTCCGCTACGAGGGCAACGTCTCGCGGCGCGACCCGTCGAAGGTGCTGAAGATCGACGGGACGTACTACGTCTGGTACACACACCGTCAGACCGAGGCCCCGCCGGCGGGCCCCGAGAAGGCGACGGGCACGATCCCGTCGTTCGACTGGGACCTGTCGGAGATCTGGTACGCGACGAGCAAGGACGGCTTCCGCTGGGAAGAACAGGGCGTCGCGGTCAAGCGCCTGCCGAAAGGACAGTACGGCTGGCGGTCGGTGTCCACGCCGGACGTGCTGGCGTGGGGCGGGAAGTACTACCTGTACTATCAGGGCTTCAATGAGATCCCGGGGCTGAAGGGCGACCGGGCGGCGGCGACCGTCGCGGAGGCGGATTCGCCCGACGGGCCGTGGCGGCCGCTGGGCAAGGTCGTGGTGGACTTCGGCCGGCCCGGCGAGTGGGACTCCAACGCCATCCACGACCCCTACCCGCTGGTCTACCAGGGCAAGATCCACCTGTACTACAAGGGCTCGCCCGGCACGCAGGGCAAGGGCGGCACGCTCATCCGCGCCCAGGGCGTGGCGGTCGCGGATCATCCGCTGGGGCCGTTCACGAAGTCGCCGCTCAACCCCGTGCTCAACTCGGGGCACGAGACGGGCCTGTTCCCGTGGAAGGGAGGCATCGCGGGCATCGTCAGCCTCGACGGGCCGGAGAAGAACACCGTCCAGTACGCCCCCGACGGCGTGAACTTCCGGATGATGTCGATGCTCCAGGTCCCGCCCGTCGCGCCGGGACCGTTCGTGCCGGATGCCTTCGCCGATCGCGGCGACGGGCGGGGCATCACGTGGGGCCTGTGTCACATGAACCCCGACAGCGGCTGGCCCAACAGGCATTCCATCCTCGCCCGCTTCGACTGCGACCTGAGCCTCGACGTGGACCGCCCGGAGTTCAGGCGGAACAACCTGCGCTTCAACGAGGAGACGTACTTCCAGCCGAGACTGGCGCTGCCGGCGCG
>CAZEJA010000093.1:9157-9478 GCA_964512215.1 uncultured Planctomycetaceae bacterium | reverse complement strand
TCAGGACCAGCCCCGACGCCCCGACCAGCGCGCCGGCGACGATCAGCCCGCTGTTGCCGAACACGAACCCCGTCGCGCAGGCCGCCAGTCCGGAGTAGCTGTTCAGCAGCGAGATCACGACGGGCATGTCCGCGCCGCCGATGGGAATGGTGAACCCCACGCCCAGTCCCGCGGCCAGCAGGGACAGGGGGATGATCAGCCACCACATCTGCGGCTGCCACCACCACAGGCCCGCCAGCGCCAGCGACCCGGCCAGCAGGCCGAGGTTCGCGAGTTTCTGGAACGGGAACGTCAGCGGCCGCCCCGACAACCTGCGCCGCA
>CAZEJA010000093.1:0-9147 GCA_964512215.1 uncultured Planctomycetaceae bacterium | reverse complement strand
GACGAACTCCTGCAGCTTGGCGAACGCTACCAGCGAGCCCGTGAACGTCACCCAACCGATCAGCGAACTGATGCCGATCGTCAGGGCCAGCCGATTGTCCTCCCCCATGGCCGACGTCGCCTTGAACGTCAGCGCCAGCACCACCAGCGCCGAGGCGATCCCGCCGAATCCGTTGAACATGGCCACCATCTGCGGCATGGCCGTCATCTGCACCGTCAGCGCCAGGTAGGCCCCGACGACCGATCCGATCAGCAGCCCGGCGACGATCCACTCCCAGGACAGACCCTCCCTGAGGAGCGTGGCGACGATGGCGAGCAGCATGCCCACCGCGCCGATCAGGTTGCCGCGCCGCGCCGTCTTCGGCGAGGCCATCGCCTTCAACGCGAGGATGAACAGCACCGCGGCGGCCAGGTAGCTCAGATTGATCGCATCGCTGGACATGCCCGGTTACCCCTTCTTCTTTTTCGCGCCGAACATGCGGAGCATGCGGTCGGTGACGAGATATCCGCCGACGACGTTGATCATGGCTGCACTGACCGCGAGTGTGCCGAAGATCGCGCCGATCCATCCGCCCATGCCCGCCGCGAGCAGGGCGCCGATGATCGTGATCCCGCTGATCGCGTTCGACCCGCTCATCAGCGGCGTGTGCAGTTGCGTGGGCACCTTCGTGATGATCTCCAGCCCCACGAACAGCGCCAGGACGAAGATCGTAATCGCGAGCGTGATGTCCAGACCCATGACCTATCCTTTCGTCTGCTCCAGCGCCGCGATGGTCGCCTCGTGAACGACGCTGCCGTCGCGGGTGATCAGCGTCCCGGCGATGACCTCGTTGTCCGGGTCGATCGTCCAGGCGCCCTCGTCGTCCAGCAGCTCCCCCAGGAAACTCACGACGTTGCTGGAGAGCATCTCCGACGCGTCCACGGGAACCTCGGACGGCAGGTTCAGCGGCGCGCGGATGACGACATCGCTGTGCGTGATCGTCTCGCCCGGCTTGCTCAGCGTGCAGTTGCCCCCCGCCGCCGCGGCGAGGTCCACGATGACCGACCCCGGCGCCATCGCCTCGACCATCTCGTCGGTGATCAGCACCGGCGCGGGGCGCCCCGGAATCAGCGCCGTCGTGATCGTGATGTGCGCGCGGGCGGTGTGGGGGGCGATGATCTCCTGCTCCTGGGCGTAGAAGTCCGCGCCCAGGTCGGTAGCGTAGCCCCCCGCATCCTCGGCCGTGTGGTCCACCTCCATCGGCACGAACCGGGCGCCGAGGCTTTCGACCTGCTCCTGCACCGCGGGGCGGACGTCGATGGCCGTCACGACGCATCCGAGCCGCTTGGCCGTCGCGATCGCCTGCAGCCCCGCGACGCCCGCGCCGATGATCAGCGCCGAGGCGGGTTTGACCGTGCCGGCTGCCGTCATCAGCATCGGGGTCATCTTCGCCAGCGTCTCCGCCGCCACGATCACCGCCCGATAGCCCGCGACGGTGCTCTGGCTGGACAGGACGTCCATGGACTGCGCCCGCGTGATCCGCGGCACGGTGTCGAGGGCGAAGCTGGTGACGTTCACTGCTGCGAGCGCCTGAACCAGGTCCGGGCTCGTCAGCGGCGCCAGCAGGGAGATCAGCACCTTGCCCCCCAGCAGGTCCAGCTCGTACCGCTTGCCGGCGGGGTCCGAGGCCGGGGGGTGCAGCTTGACGATGACGTCCGCGCCCGCGAACAGGGCGGCCGCGTCCGCGACGACCCCCGCCCCGGCCGCTTCGTAGTCGGCGTCGGAGAAGAACGCCCCCGCCCCCGCGCCGGCCTCCACGGACACCTCCAGCCCGCGGCGGACCAGGCTCCGCACGCCGCTCGGCGTGACGGCCACCCGGCGCTCACCGGGAGTGATTTCCCTGGCCACGGCTAGTTTCATATCCCACTCTCCCGCAGCATTATAGGCAGCGAAAGTGGAATCGACCCGGCCTCGCCGCCTACTTGCCCGTCAACCGGTCCTCGTAGCGGACCTTGCCCTTCACGTCGTGGAAGCGGAACGTCGCCGTCGGCACGCCATCTTGACGTTCGACCGTGACGGCCAGGAAGCCGCCGATGACGTTGAGATACCGGTGATGCGTCTTGACGAAATCGTCCTGTTTCCACCCCCCGGCGTGCTTGTCGCCCACGGGGCCGCACGAGTATTCCCGCACCTTCGAGTCCGGGTGAATCGACATGTACTGCCAGTGGCGGTCGCCGCAGATGACGGCCATGTTCTTCTGCTTGGCGAGGAACCGCCGCAGCTCCCGGCCCTCGGTCTGGAAGGCCTTGTTGGAGTGGTTGTCGGCCTTGCCCGAGCGGTCGGGCCCGACCAGCGGCGTGGGGCTGATGAGAATGCGAAACGTCGCGTCGGAGGCGGTGACGGTCTTCTTGAACCAGGCCTTCTGCTTCTCGCCCCAGATGGTCTTGTCGGGCCCGGCGGGGGCGTTGTTGGCGCTGCGGAAGTCGCGACCCTCGACCAGCCAGATCTGCAGATCCTTGCCCCATCGCTGCGTGCGGTAGGTGCTCTTGCCCATCGGGACCTGCTCGCGGAAGACGCCGAGCCCCTGCTGGAACGTGAACGTGCCCATACTGTCGCGTTTCATCGTCGGCCAGCAGTCGTTCTGCCACGTGTCGTGGTCGTCCTTGATGAAGTAGCTGGCGACCTGGCGGTGGAAGGCGACGTTG
The DNA here is from genome assembly GCA_964512215.1 of uncultured Planctomycetaceae bacterium. GTDB lineage: Bacteria > Planctomycetota > Phycisphaerae > SM23-33 > SM23-33 > CAZEJA01. Next base: position 6,463 of record CAZEJA010000093.1, on the reverse strand, counting down.
GTGGGCAGGCTGTACGTCCGCTGCCAGTGGTAGTGGGCCAGGGCGATCGTCTTGGCGAGCTTGTCGTAGTAGACGATGTCGCCCGTGTGGACGAAAAAGCTCGGGTCGAGCTTGAGCATCTCGCCGTAGATGGCGTACCCGTCGGGGCGGTCCTGACTTCCGTAGCCCTGCCCGGTCGAGACGGTGAACACGACGCGGGCGGCGTCGCCGGCGCTCGGAGCGGTGAGGAATCGCCCGTCGATCACCTGCCCCGCGGCGCCGCGGCGGCGCGATTCAACGCGGATGTCGTAGCGCGTGTTCGGCTTCAGGTCGGTCAGCGTGACCTGGCGCGTGAAGTCGCGGTCCGCCTCCACCGCCTGCCACGCCGTCGTGCCCAGCCACTTGCGCTCACCGGCGGGGCGATAGAGCACGCGCGTCTCGCCCGAGGTCCCCGGGGCGGCGTCGCGGAGGTCCGCCACCGTCTTGCCCGGCGGATAGACGACGGCGGTGACCTTCTTCCGCTTCGTGTCCTTAGCCCCTCCCTTGGCGTACTTGAACGTCACCTTCGGCCCGTCCGGGGGATTGCGCTCTGCCCGCAGCGTCAGGCGCGTCCAGACGATGGCGGATGTATCCGTGACCTCGCCGACCTTCAGGCCGGTCGCCTGGTACGGCCCATCCGCCGCGACGGCCGCTCCGCACTCGACGGCTGCCAGACACGCAGCACAAACAATGATCCCGGAGGTGATTCTCATGCGCCTGTCTCCTGTCATACGGGTGCCACGGCTTGCTCGCAAGCCGTGTTGCCGGGCGCGAGGAACGAACACGGCTGGGCAAGCCAGCCGTGCCACCCGTCCCTTTGGTCTTCGGACAGAACTCAGAGCGTGACGATCTGTCCGGTCTCGATGCTCTCTTGTTCGGCTTCGACGAGGCGGAGCGACGCGACCGCGTCGGCAGCCGTCACGATCTCCGGCGCCTTGCCTTCGCGGACGCACTCCAGGAAGTACGCAAGCTCGGCCGCGTACCCGTCGCCTTCGAGTTCGACCGCTTCGGACTCGGCGCCCTGGTGGACCTTGAGGGGCTGTTCGGCGCCGATGTCGTGGATGACGGTGGCGCTTTCGAACTTCACCGCGTACTGCATGCTGAAGCCGAATCCCTCGTCGCGCGTCCAGCTTCCCTCGGCGGTCACGGACGCCGGGCCATCGGGCCCGTAGAGGTACTGCGTGACGATGTGATCGGTTCGCCCGGACGGGCCGACGTAGCCGCGGCTGAATACGCCCTCGGGCATGCCCAGCAGATGCTGGACGAAATCCGTGTCGTGGACGTGCAGGTCCAGCAGGGCTCCGCCGGACATCTCGCCGTCGCCGAACCAGCCGGGCGGGATCGCGCCGAGGCGACGGAACATCGCATCCTGCACGCGCCCGTACCACCCGTCGTCGACGGCCCGCTTCAGCCACGCCCATTGCGGCCAGAAGCGAATGCACATCGCGGGCATGAAGATGCCCTCCGCCTGCTCGGCGGCCGCGGCGATCTGCTCGGCCGCCGCCGCGGTGGGGGCGAGGGGTTTCTCGCAGATCACGTGCTTGCCCGACGCCAGGGCGGCCAGCACAACTTCCTCGTGGTAGGGGGTGGGGATGCAGATGTCGACGACCTCCACGTCGTCCATCGCCAGCAGCTCGTCCAGATTCGTCGTGCCCTGGATGTCGGTCATGTCGAGCTGCTCGGCGGCGCCTTCGATGTTGCCCCACCCGCCGGACAGGTCGCCCGACGCCCGTTTGGGATCCGTGTCCATGACCGCGACGATCTGCGCGTCCTCGATGTTCTCGTAGGCGGCCAGGTGCATCCGCCCCATGAAGCCCAGCCCAACCATTCCGATGCGTGTCATGACTGCCTCGCTTTCTACAGGATGCTCAGAACGTGCTCGCGGGCCTTGCCGATGTCCCCGACGCGGTCGTCGCCGGCCTCCCGCTCGATGGCGAGATACCCGTCGAAGCCCGCGCCGTCCAGGACGCCGAAGAACGCCGGCCAGTCCACTTCGCCCGTGCCGACGGCGACCTCCGCGCCCCATTCGCCCGTTGTGGCGGTCTTCGTGGCGTCCTTGATGTGACACTGCCTGGCGTAGGGGACGAGGACCTTCAGCGCGTCAATCGGGTCGCCCTTGTCGTAGAGGATGATGTTGGCCGGGTCGAAGTTCACGCCGACGTTCGGCTTGGCGAGGCGCTGCAGGAAGCTCAGCAGCGTGGGCCCTTCCTCCTGCCCGGTCTCGAAGCCCAGCGTGATGTCGAGCGCGGCGTACAGGTCGGCGACCTGACCGAGGCGTCCGACGAGTTTGTCGTAGTTGGGGTCCTCGGGCTCTTCCGGCAGGAAGCCCGCGTGGAACGTCACGTAGTCGACGCCCAGGTCCTTCGCGATGGGGGCCATTGCCTGGATGTTCTCCCACGTCTGCGGCCAGGTCTCGTCGGGCACCACGCCGCCGGTGCGGCGGATGGCGTCCAGCGTGGAGTAGTCTTCCCCGACGCAGCCCATCATGCCGGCCACGACGGTGATGCCGCCGTCGGCGAGCTGCTGCTTCGCGTCGGCCCAGGCGCCGCCTTCGCGCAGGGGATCGAGGGCGAGTTGGATCTTCGTGATGCCGATCTGCTTCAGGTCCGCGATCAGTGCGGCCGGATCCGCCGGCTGCAACGACCAACTGCAGACGGCGAGACGGTCTTGGATGGACTGTGCGCTCATGGCGTGCTCTCCGATATCTGGTTGTGAATGTGGTTCCCGATCTGCGCCGGACCCGCAAGGCCCGGACCGTTCTTGTACCCCACGCCGCGTTCCCCGTCAATCACTCGTTGCGGGGGATGGGGACGAAAGAGAAGCGTAGACCACAGAGGCACAGAGGAAAGGGAGGGTGAGTGTCTGCGCTCCGCATGAGGTATGAGAAGACGGAATCCGACACGCGGCCGGGGTCGCCGTTCGCACAGGACTATCGTGCGTTATGCTGGAATGAATCTCTGTGTTCTCTGTGTCTCTGTGGTGAGGGTCTCTTCGTTACGTCCGACTCCGTCCGGTCTTCTGGAAGGTCTCGAGGACCTTCGTGAGGCGCCCGACCACTTCGGGGTGCCCGGACGCCAGGTCGGTGGTTTCGGAGATGTCGGCCGACATGTCGAACAGGCGGTAAGGCTTGGAGAAGGGCTTGCCCGCGGGCTTCTCCCGCCCGCCGGATCCGCTGGAGAGGATCAGCTTCCACTTGCCGTCCCGCACCGCGAACGTGCCGTTGGCGGAATGATGCACCACCGGCGCCCGCGGCGTTTTCGGCTTGCCGCCTAGCATCAGTTCCAAAGTCGAGAAACTGTCCTCGCCCGCATCGCGCGGCAGCGTCGCGCCCGCAACGTCCGCGAAGGTGGCCATCACGTCGGTCAGGCAGATCGTCGCATCGCACGTCGAGCCCGGCTTGACCTTGCCCGGCCAGCGCACGAGGTAGGGCACGTGGTGGCCGCCCTCGTAGATGTCCGCCTTCGTGCCGCGGAAGACGTGATTCGACGTGTGCGACGATGCCCGGAAGCCCTGCACCGTCTCGTCTTTCACGTGTCCCGTCTCGCCGGCGCCCAGGCGGTACATGAACGAGCCGTTATCGCTCGAGACGATCAGCAGCGTGTTGTCCGCAACGCTGGCCTTGTCCAGGGCGGCCGTCACCTGCCCGATCGACCAGTCGACCTGTGTGATGAAGTCGCCGTAAGGGCCGAGCTTGGTCTTGTTGTGGAACCGCTTGGCCGGCAGGACGGGCTTGTGCGGGGCGGTCAGCGGGAAGTACAGGAAGAACGGTTTGCTCGCCTTGGCGCTGCGGGCGATGAAATCGGATGCCTTGCCCACCAGCGTGTCGAGCCCGCCGGCCAGGCTGAAGTTCGGCCCGCGCGGACCGCTGCGGACGTACGCGGGGAAGTCCTGCTTGGCCTGCGCGGCGGTCGGCAGTTCGGTGGCGCGGTCGTTCTCGATGAACACGTACGGGGCCATGTCCAGCGAGGCCGAGACGCCGAAGAAGTAGTCGAACCCGCGCGTGGTGGGCCCGTCCGTGAGCGACTTGGCGTAGTCGACCTGCCCCTTGGTCGGATTGGGCCCGACCCATCCGAGCCCGAGGTGCCACTTGCCCACGCAGCCCGTCGCATACCCGGCGCCCTTCAGCATCGACGCGACCGTCATCCGCCCGCGCTCGATCAGCGGGGGGGAGTAGCCGAACAGCACGCCGCGCTTCAAGCGCCCGCGCCAGGAGTAGCGCCCCGTCAACACGCCGTACCGCGTCGGCGTGCAGACGGCCGACCCGGTGTGAGCATCCGTGAACCGCATGCCCTGCTCGGCGAGGCGATTGAAGCTCGGCGTGGGAATGCGGGACTTGGGGTTCAGGCACTGCACGTCGCCGTACCCCAGGTCATCCGCCATCACATACACGATGTTGGGTTTCCCCGCCGCAGGCCTCGCCGCCGCACGCATGGCGCCGCCCGCACCCGCCGCCACCATCCCCACACCCAAGCTCCGCAGAACACTCCGCCGATTCATCTGCATCTCCTGTCCGACCGTTCCTTGCTAAGCCGCAAGCGGCGCACTACGAGCCACCTGCTTCCGCCTGTCGCCTCTCTTCATTCTGTCGTTTCTGCTCTCTGTTCCTCTGTCTCTCTGTGTCGCTTTCTTCTTCTCCCCGAAATCCCTGCAGTCCCCTAATCCCGCTCCGCCGTCTTGGTCCCTTTGATGTGCTTGTCGAAGAACGCCTTGACCAGGGCGGAGCGCGTGGCGTCGGTGAACTTCGGGCCGCCGTGGGATGCGCCTTTGATGATGTGCAGGGACGAATCCAGCCCGGCCTGCTGGTAGAGTTTGTGCACGTGCTCGCTCTGCTGCTGGGGCACGAGAGGGTCCTTGTCGCCCTGGAAGATCAGCAGGGGCGCGTCGTCCTTCGTGATGTACGTCACGGGACTGACGGACTTGAGCAAGTCGGCTGCCTTGCCCTGGGCGAATCTCTTGTTCCGCTTCCCGAACAGCGTCAGATCGCTCGGGCCGAACAGGTCGAGGACGGCCTGTACCTTCGACGACTGCTTGAGATTGCCGCCGACGGTTCCCTCGAGTTCCTTCACCCCGCCGGACGTGCCGAGCAGCAGCACGAGGTGCCCGCCGGCCGACCCGCCGCCCACGCCGATCCGCGTCGCGTCGTACCCATATCTCTCGGCGTTCGCACGCAACCAGCGGATCGAGCCCTTGCAGTCGTGGATCTGCTTGGGGTGCGACTGCAGGCCGGTCAGGCGGTAGTCGATGCTCGCCACCGCATAGCCGTCTCCCGCCAGGCGGAGCATCGTGCCGTTGACGCCGTTCTTGCTGCCCTTGGTCCACCCGCCGCCGTGAATCCACACCAGCAGGGGGGGCTTGGCGTCGGACTTCGCGGGGAGGTACAGGTCCAGCTTGAGCGATTGACCGTCCACGTTCGCGTATTCCACGTCACGGACCGCCTTGACGCCCTCGGGCAGTTTCCTTCCCCGGCCGCGCTGCTGCATGGTCTTCTTGAGACGCTCCATCGCGGCGGCGTACTCCGTCCGTGTCACCACGCCGTCACCGTTGCCGTCCATGCCGTCGAACCACTTCGCGGGGCCCTTGAACTCGTCCTTGCTGACCTTGCCGTCCTTGTTGCGGTCCTGGCGCAGGAGGAACCGGTCGAACGAGAACGGCGCCGCCTGCTTCGGCCTCACGGGAGTCTTCTCGGAGGGCTTGGCCTGCTTGTTCTCCTGCCCCCACGCAGCCGAGAGGCCCACAACGATCACGACCGAGAGGACAACCGCGGTGATTCTCTTGTGCATGGCATTCTCCTTCGATCAGCCAAACGCCCGCCCCGCCCGGATGTTGCACGGGGCCCCGTCGGGTCGGGAAGCACGCCCAAGCTGCGCTTGAGCGTGGCACCCGCGTCCGACTACACGGCTGGACAAGCCAGCCGTGCCACCCGAGACTACTTCTTGCCCTTCTTCTTCTTGCCGGGGGCCTTCTTCTCGCCCCTGGCCTTGCGTTTCCGCTCCGTCGCGTTGCCCTCGTCTCCTTGCTGCTTCATCCAGGCGTCGAGACGCTTGCGGAGGTCGGCCTTGACCTTCGCGACGGACGGGTCGTCGGCGAGGTTGGTCAGCTCGTGCGGGTCCTTCGTCAGGTCGTACACTTCCTCAGCCGGGCGATTCGAGTACATGTCCACCCGCTTGGCCGCCGTCTTGTCCGTCTTCGCCTTCCGCTTCCAGGATTCCCAGAACAGGCCCTTGTCCCTGCCGTGCGTGATGATGTTCTGGAACGGGGTCTCGTGATTCAGGTTGCGGATGTACTTGTGTGTCTCGCTGCGGACCGAACGGACGGGGTAGCACTCGGACCCGCTGACGATACCCCGTGTTGTGTGGGCGCGGAAGTGGTGCGTGTGGTGCGCGTCGGTTTTGCCTTCCAGCACGTCTAGGTAGCTCCGCCCGTCGAATCCGGATCCGCCGTCGGG
>CAZEJA010000092.1:0-9504 GCA_964512215.1 uncultured Planctomycetaceae bacterium | reverse complement strand
GCCTGATCCCGGCGATCTGGATGCTGTTCTACGGTATGGCGCTGTGGCAGTTGGGCGAGTTCAGTATTCGGGAGATCCGGATTCTCGGCGTGGCCTTCGTTGCGGCGGGGCTGGTGACGGCTGCGGTGCTGCAGCACCGCCCGTTCGCGTGCCTCGCCGCCACGTTCGGCGGATTCCATATCATCTACGGCGTGATCGTGTGGATTCGGCACGGGGGATGACCCACGGGTTGCATGGATGGCACGGATTGAGAACAAGTGGCGAAGGACAAACCGCACAACCTGATTGACGAGACGATCCACCAGCGGACACGACTGGCGATCATGGCCACACTGATGGGCGTCGAGAGTCTCACGTTCAACGAGACCAAGGCCGAACTGGGCCTCAGCGACGGGAACCTCTCGACACATGCCGCCGCGCTGGAACGGGCGGGGTACGTGCGGATTACGAAGGGCTTTGTGGGCAAGAAGCCGCTGACGACCCTGGCGGTCACCGCCAAGGGACGCAAGGCCCTGCAGGACTACGTCAACATGCTCCAGGGGATCCTGGAGAAGACCGACTAACCGGCATGGGCCGGCGGGAAGGACAGACCATGAACGCACTACGATTCGCGGCAATCGCGTTGATCTTCGGGGGGGTCACGCTGGCGTGGATGGCCCTGGGAGGGTCGGTGTGGGTCCGCACGGAGATGCAGGACACCTCGGCGTCGGAGGAGTTGGAGGGACTGTGGGGGCCGAAGGTCCTGGTGCAGTCCGCCCCCTACGTTTCGCCCGTATCCGACGGCGGGCGCACCGAAGCCGATTCGACCGCCCCGTCCGCCAGCACGATCACGGCCGACATCGAGCACGAACACCGGGACAAGGGCCTGCTGTGGTACAGCACGTTCACGGTGACCTTCTCCGGAACCTACACGATCCCCGCCGACGCGGACGCACAAGAGGCGTACTTCCTCTTCGCGCTGCCCGAGGGCATCGCCTCTCACGACGGCCTGACCGTCACGGTCGACGGCAGCGCGGTGGCGCTGCCCCAGGCGCAGAAAACGTCAGGGCGCCTCGCGGTCAAGCTCGACCGGACGGCCGAGCGAACCGTGGCCGTGAGCTTCGCCACCTACGGCCAGGACATCTGGCTGTATGCGCCGGGCGACGCGAAAGGGTCGCATGGCCGGGGATTCGACAGGGAAGCCGTGCAGTCCGGCAAGACGATGAGCGAGTTGAGCAGCTTCTCGCTGACGATCCAGACCGACTTCGCGAACATCGACTATCCCACGGGCTCGCGCAGCCCCACCCAGCGCGCGACGCCGAACAACGGCGGCATGACCGCGGCGCGGCAGTACGCCAGCTTCATCACGAAGCAGCCCATGGGCATCGCCATGCCCAAGCGGATGAACCCCGGCCCCATCGCCGCCCGCATGAGCTTCTTCGCCCCGGTGAGCCTGTTCTTCTTCTTCACCGTGCTGTTCGTGCTCGTCGTGCTGAAGAAGATCCCGCTGCACCCGATGCACTACCTGTTCATCGCGGCCGGCTTCTTCGCGTTCCACATTCTCCTGGCCTACCTGGCGGACGTGGTCAGTATCCACGTGGCGTTCTGGATCTGCGCCACGGTCAGTACGCTGCTGGTGGTCAGTTACATGCGCCTGGTCGCGGGCATGCGGTTCGCCGTCACGTACGTGGGGCTCGCACAACTGGTGTACCTGGTGGGCTTCAGCTACGCGTTCTTCTGGCAAGGCCGAACCGGACTGACCGTCACCATCGGAGCGATCGCAACGCTGCTGGTCCTGATGCAGGCGACGGGCAGGCTGAACTGGCAGGAGACGTTCCGGCTCAACCACCGCTCGGGGCCTTCCGGTCCCCAGCCGAGCCTCGCCCCCGTCCCGCCGCCACCGCCGCCGCCGGAACCGGAACTCCCGCCCATGCAAGAAGATACGGACGACTGAGACGGCGATCGTGTGTTTGATCTCACGATCACCGCCCAGCAACGAAACGTCCTGCTGAACTACGTTGACGTGCTCCAGGGGATCCTGGAGAAGACCTGGTAAGGCCCTGTGAAAGAACGGGCGCGAAGCCCCTGACGTGAGAGGTCTGCGCCGATGGCGCCTCCCGCAAGGACATTCAGGACCCGACGGACCCCGGAGACCCGGCCATGGAAGTGAAGATGATTCTCCCGGCCCTGACCGAAGCGTTGAGCCCGTACTTCCGGGCAATCAAGTACTCGCTGTTTCCCCCGCTGGGGCTGGCGACGCTGGCGGCATACCTCTCCGAAGATGATGAGGTGGTTCTGCAGGATGAGCACGTGCAGCATCTCACGCTGCACGATCGCCCGGACCTGGTGGTGATTCAGGTGTATATCACGTCGTCCCGCCGCGCGTACCGCCTGGCCGATCACTACCGGCGGCGCGGCGCGCATGTGTGCCTGGGCGGATTGCACGTGACGAGCCTGCCCGAAGAGGCAGCCGCACACGCGGACACGATCTTCCTCGGCCCGGGAGAGGACACCTTCCCGGCGTTCCTGGCCGACTTCCGCGCAGGCCGGGCAAAGCCGCGCTATGCTTCGACCGTCCGCGACCTGGCCGGCCAGCCCCGGCCGCGGCGCGATCTGATCCGACGCAATCTCTACCTCGTGCCCAACACGGTCGTCGTGACACGCGGCTGTCCGCACCACTGCGACTTCTGTTACAAGGACGCGTTCTTCCGCGGCGGACGGAGTTTCTACACGCAGCCGGTGGATGAAGCCCTCACGGAGATCGACCGCCTCCCGGGCAGGCACCTGTACTTCGTGGACGACAACCTGTTCGGCGAGACGCGATTCATCGACGCGCTGCTCGACGGCATGCGGGGCATGGGGCGTCTCTGGCAGGCCGCGGCGACGGTCCAGACGGTCCTGTCGCGCCCGGATCTGATCCGCAAAGCCGCCGACCGCGGACTGCGAAGCCTGTTCGTCGGCTTCGAGACACTGGACCCGGCCTCGCTGCGATCCGTCCACAAGCACCAGAACCTCCACCGGGACTACGACCGGGCCATTCGCCGCCTGCACGGACTGGGCGTCATGGTCAACGCCAGCTTCGTGTTCGGCATGGACGCCGACGACGGATCCGTCTTCCGCCGGACGACCGACTGGGCGATCGAACAGGGCATCGAGACGGCGACGTTCCACGTCCTGACGCCCTACCCCGGGACGCCCCTGCACGATCGCCTGACGGCCCAGGGGCGAATCCTGACACAGGACTGGCAGCGCTACGATACGCGACACGCCGTGTTCCGCCCGAAGCGGATGGACCCCCGCGCCCTGGAAGCCGGATACTGGGGGGCGTACCGCGACTTCTACCGCTGGGGGTCCATCGTCCGCTCGGCCAGGACCAAGCCCACGCTGTGCGGGCGGCTGAGGCACGTGGCCTACACGGGCGGATGGAAGAAGCTCGAACCTCTCTGGAGGCTCGTCGTGCGGTCGGGCGCCGTCTCGCGGATGCTGCCCCTGCTGGAATCCATCCTGACGGGATTCGGGCGCCATGCCAGCCGTTCCGCACCTGCGCAACACGACCGCCCCGCCACGCCGACGCCCTACCTCGGAGACCGCAGATCACGCAGCGCTCGCCTGGCTGCGTCGCGGACTTCCCCGTCCGGATCATTCGCCGCCAGGTCGCCCAGAATCTCGGCGGCGCGCTTCTCGCCGATCTCGCCCAGCACAGTCGCCGACCACTGACGGATTCGGGCGTTGGCGTTCCCCGTTGCGGCAAGCAGGGCATCGACGGCCGGCGGACCGATCGTGCGCAGCGCCGTCGCCGCCGAGTCGGCCACGCGAAAATCCTCATCGGCCAGCAGCGCGATCAGGCCCGGGACGGCCTGGGTCTCGCGCAGGTTCCCCAGCGCCCGGGCGGCGGTGTAGCGCAGGTACCAGTCCGGGTCGGCCAGCTTGTCCATCAGAGGCACCGCGGCACGGGTGTCGCCCAGCCGCCCCAGCGCCAGGGCCGCCCCGCCCGCCGCATCGGGGACCGGATCGTTCAACCCCTTCAGCAGATGTTCCACGGCCGCCGGGCCGATCGCGACGAGGTCGTCGATGATCGCCACATCCTCGCGACGCCGCGGCGGACCCATCACGCCGACCTCCGTCAGCCACTCGACGATCGTGCTGGGCTCTTCCCGGCGCAGCTCCCCCAGCAGCCGCTCCACCCGCGCTGCTGGCGTGTTCCGCCACCAGATCCACGCGCCTCCCCCGGCCGCCGCCAGAAGGGCGGCGATCAACAGGATACGCAATTTCCGTCGAGCGGCGTCGGGCTGTCGTGGAGTCGTCATCGGACGGCATGATGCACGCTGGGCACGCACCATGCAACCCCAACGCTGGACCGGAGGAAATTCCCCAGGAAAAGCGCCGTCCGATTCGCCTGCGCTCCTGCTGAATCGTACGGTCCTTGTGCAGCACAGTCACAGGACAACCGAACGACCCACGCCAAACCCGCGTGCGCGATGGAGCGCTGCACGGAAGGTGTGGGAACCCCAGCGGCCACAGAGGTCGCGCGCAGTCTGCCTATTGGAGGACGGACGATGAAAACCAGGATCATTGCCGCCGCAGCTCTCACCCTCGCTCTCACCCCGTTGGCCGCCTCGGCCGACACACTCCACGTGGAGCCCAACCCGAAGGACCTCTACGACCTCAACCACGACTACGCCTTCACATGGCGCGTCGAGGTCGAAGATGAGGTCCTGAACTCGGAGTTGCAGAGCGCCTCGATCCATTTCGAGGACATCCGCAACTGGCGCACCGAGCCCAACCGGCTCTACCTGCGTCTGCTGGACACGGCTGACAAGGGCGTGGACTGGTTCTACGACAATGAAGCCAGCGGCGATTACTTCGCCGGGCAAGGGATCGAACTGACCACGTACGTCAATCTCCCCAGAACGTCCCAGGACATTACCTACACGTTCACGGACGCGCAACTGGAGACGCTCAGCAACTACATCGCCAGCGGCAACGACTTCGCGCTGGCCTTCGACCCCGACTGCCACTACTACAACAACGGCGTGTCCATGGATCTCGAATACGGACCCGCCGACGTTCCCGAGCCCACGACGATGGGCGTACTGGCGATCGGAGGAACGCTGGCCTTCTTCCGCCGCCGGCGGAGAATGGCGTAGACCCGCATCAGACTGGCGCACCCTCTGTAGTTCATGGTGGAGCAAGCGTCCGGCCGGAGGAATGGAGACCTCCGGCCGGGCGATTCTCCCCTTCCCCCTCTCCCCCGGCTACCGGTTGCCCCCACTGCTCCCCATGACGCGAAGCAGCCCGACGACGGCGGCGGCGATCGGCCAGACGCAGAACGCCCATAGCGGCTTCGGCAGCGCCGACGCACCTCGCGAGGCGGCGTTGTCCCAGGTGAAGGTCGCCGGCGCGAGGCGCCACACCCACTCCGCCGAGCCGACGGGCGCAAGGAATTCGATGGCGATGTAGTAGCCCGCCGGAAGGCCCATCGCGACGAGAAGCAACCCGAGCAGCGCCACCGGCCGCCCCGCACGGCCTGCCAGCCACGCGCCGGCCGCCCACGCCAGGGGCATCAGGGACGCCACACAGAGGATCGCCCGGGTGATGTCCGTCTCGGTGGCGTCGGCCAGGAAGAAGGCGGCCACGTAGCACGGCGCCGCGACCCACAGGTAGACCGCCGAGGCCAGACCCATGCGGACGACATAGTCGCGTCCCCCGCTCCGCTGGTGCTCGCCCGCCGCCAGCAGGGGCAACACGAGCAGCACGAACGCCACCTGGGCCAGCGCGAGCGTCTGCAGCACCGGCAGCGGCGCGGGGCGCACATCCACGTGGGACGGGTAGATGGCATCCGGCCAGAGACCTGCAGCCAGACCGGCGAGGCACAGCACGAGGTAGATCACCCCGCCCGGGCGCCATGCCGCCGACAGCAGACTGTCACGATCCGAAGCCGTCACTCGCACTCTCCGTAAAGAACCGCCGGTATCAGACTATCGGGTGACGAGGAAATCTACAAGACGGTGCAGGTCCGGCAGACCTAAGGGATGATCTTGTCCAGGCCCAGGCGCGTGCGTAGCGCAGCCGGGTCGACCGTTGCCGGCGACACGCCCGACTCGATCGCCATCGCTGCACCGGCCCCCGCGGCCCGTCCGAGCGCGAGCATGTTTCGGGACAGGCGGCAGCTCGATGCGGCGATATGGCTGAAGCTCGCGCAGCGTCCGGCGACCAGAAGGTTCTCCCACCCCTTCGGGACCAGACACCGGTAGGGAACGCCGTATGGGCCCTTCAGCCTCACCGCCCGCCCGCCGTGCGGGCTGTGCGTGTCCATCGGCTGTTCGACGACGGTAACCATGTCTCGATGCTTCTGGGTCGTCAGCCCCGCCATCAGGTCGTGCTGGGTCAGGATGTACTCTCCCACCACGCGATGGCTCTCGCGGATGCCGAGCATCGGGGCGTAGCTGTGGAACTCGTAGGTCGAGAACGGCTCGATCCCCTGCAGGCGCCGCCAATGCGCCTGCACGATCCGTTTGGCGTCCGCCATGCAGGCCGCGTAGCCTTTGTCGATCAGCGCCCGCCCGGGAACGATACCGAGAGGATTGACGATCAGGTCGCCGTCGGGCAGTTCGCTGACATGCGCGGACTTCGAGAACCTCCCCGCCGGCGGCACGGACGGGGGCGCCTGGCGAACGGGGTCCTCGCTGCGCCGAACCCGATAGCACAGGGAGATCGCATTGAGCGTACGGGCAGGCTTGGCGGGGGCGGCGGGCTCCCGGAAGCGTTCAAACGGCTCGGCCCCAAGCATCATCTCGCAGCCGGCCGACTTGCAGAGGAACCCCCCGCCCGTGCAGTCGATGAACATCTTAGCGTGGATCCGCCATGCCGTCCCGTCCGTGGACCGCGCGCCGATGGACACGACGCGACGACCTCTGACCTCGGTCGTCAGGAACGTCGTATTCAGCAGGACGCGACAGCGCCTGGTCTCCGCAAGCATCTCCCCCGCCAGCGCGGCGAACTGGTCCGGATCGAACACCACGGCCCCCCACTCCTTGCGGGGCAGGCCGATGCGATGCAGCGTCTGCTCGTATCGCAGCTTCGGGTCGATCAGCCACAGCCCGAACGAGCCCTTGCTCCGGTCGTCGTTGTGGTCCCGGACGATGCCCACGGCCCGGGGACGTGTGCGGAGACGATCGTAAATCTCCTTCGCCAGCGGGCCGCCCGGGGAAGGCTCCCAGTTGCTGACATACCCCCTCGTGCTCGTGCCGCCCAGCGCCTCCTGACGTTCCACGAGGACAACGCTCGCCCCCGCGCGAGCTGCCGCGATGGCGGCCCCGATGCCCGCGCTGCCGCCCCCGACGACACACACATCCGGCCGAAGCACATTGGGGGCATTCGTACAGGCCAAGCCCGGTAGAAACGCAAGCACCCCCGCCAAGACTCCGCAGGCGCCGCGGCTGGACATTGTCGGAACTCCGCTTCCCCCCCTGCGATCAGTTCATACTGACGTGCAACTGGTCGAATCGCAAGTCGATGTAGCTGTTCCGCCCCGCCAGCCAGCCCTCGTGGTCCGCGACGTAGTCGTCCAGATACCGCAGTTTCCGCTCGGGCGAGACGACGTAGTCGCCCCCGTCGGGCGCCGGGAACCGCCCGAAGCGGATGTCGGTCGGCCGCCCTCGCCCGTACTGAGCGGACATGCGGAGGTGGGGCTCGTCCCGATTGATACGTCCGTCGCAGTTCCGCACGTCCACGACGGTGATCTGGCTGGCGTATCTTCGGGTGGACACCAGGCCGATCAGGCTCAGTCCGGCCTGCAGGTCCTTGCCCGCCCACGCCTGGCCCACCGGCGGGGCCGGCGCCTGCACGCCGTCGATCAGGATGTAGTGAATCTGGCGCGGCGTCAGTCCCGGCGGCGCGTCGCCCGGGTGCAGGTAGCTGATCTGCTTGGGGGCCTGCCCGCCCGGCACGGGGACAGCCGCCACCCACTGCGGCACTTCCGCCGCGGGCAGACGATAGCCTTCCGCATCCACGTACGCGTACCCGCCCGCGACCTGGATTCGCGCTACGGCGCGCCGATACGTCGCGTCGATCTCGATCACGCCCACACTCTGACTGTCCCCGCGCTGCTTGCTCACGCGGGTGATCTTGCCGATCCACGGATTCATGCGGGCGCGAGCGTAGACGGTCTCGGTCAGCTTCGGATCATTGAAGTCCGCCGTCGCGGGCGCGATAGCGTCCACGATCCGCGTGGCCAGGCGGGACGGCATCCAGTCGGGGATGCTCGTCAGACGGAACTGCACCGCCTGCGGCGTGGCGCCTATCGGCGTGCGCAGTACGCGACGCTCCAGCGCCTTCATCCCGACTACCGTCACCAGCGCCCCCACGAGAGCGATGACAATCCATCCGCTGCTGCGACCGATCTGCTTGCGCCGGTGATCGCTCTGCCGCCCCCACCAGCGCGACACAGCCGACGGCTGCTTCGGCTGGCTGGGCTTCCGCGTCTTCGTCTTCCTTGACATGTTCCTGCACCTTCCTGACCCGGGCGGCCGCCGGGGGCCTACCGCTCCATGGCCATGTTCACAATTCGTCCGACCAGCTCGTCAAACCCGACGCCCACCTTCGCCGCCGCCATCGGCAACAGCGAGTGGCTGGTGAACCCGGGAATCGTATTGATCTCCAGCACCTGCCCCACGCCTGCTTCGTCCAGAATGAAGTCCACGCGGGACATGTCGCGGCAGTTCAGCGACGTATGCGCGGTCATCGCACCGGCCTGCAGGGCTGCGACCGTCTCGGCGTCGAGCCCGTGGTCGAACGTGTACTCCGTGCCCGCGTCGTCGGCGTACTTCGCCGTGTGGTCGTAGAACTCCCGCGACGGAATCACCTCCAGCACGGGCAGGGCCTGATCGCCGAGGATGCCGACCGTCATCTCCCGCCCGGACACGAAGCGTTCCACCATCGTGCGGCTGTACTTATCCAGCATCTCGTCGATCGCCCAGTCTCGCTCGGCCTCGTCGCGGGCGATGGTGATGTCCACGCTCGACCCGCCGTCGACGGGCTTGACGACGACCGGCGGGGGAATCTCCGTCAGCCATTGCTGCACCTGCGCGGGCGAGTGGTATTCCTCGATGATCATCCAGTCGGCCGTCTGCAGGCCCGCCCGCTTGAAGATCTGCTTGGAGGCGGCCTTGTCGATCGCCAGTTCGCTCGCCCGCTGGTCCGAGCCCGTGTACCGCAGCCCGCGCGCCTCGCAGAGAGCCTGCACCTCGCCCGACTCGCCGAAGTCGCCGTGCAAGGCGATGAACACCACGTCGATGCCCGGGCGCTCCAGCGCCGCATGGTCCATCGGGGAGATGTCCGCACGCGTCACGCGGTGCCCCAGACGCCCGAGCCCGTCGGCGATGGCAGCCCCGCTGAGAAGCGAGACGTCCCGCTCCGACGACGGACCGCCCATCAGGACGGTGATGTCCAGGCATTGGGTCGACGACTCGCCGCCCACCGCCGCCTCCCTGCCGCATGCGGAATTCACGTCCATGTCACCACACC
>CAZEJA010000091.1:0-9556 GCA_964512215.1 uncultured Planctomycetaceae bacterium | reverse complement strand
TGCCTTCCTCCCCCTCCAAGCTTCCCTGCAACTGCCCCTATACAATCCCCCGCGTCGCGGACATAATGTCGGGTTGCTGTGTCGTCAGAGCGTGGCTGAATCGAGACAAGGAGCGTGAGCGGTGAATCGACGCGAGTTTCTGCGGAATGCGGCCGTGGGGGCGGCGGGGGTGGTCGGCGCGGGCATGGCGGGGGCGATGAACGCCCCGGCGTCGCGCCGGCCCCCGAACATCATCGTGATCTTCGCCGACGACCTGGGCTACGGCGATCTCGGATGCTTCGGACATCCGACGATCCGCACGCCGAACTTCGACCGCATGGCGGCCGAGGGAATGAAGATGACGCAGTTCTACTCCGCCTCGCCCGTCTGCACGCCCAGCCGGGCGGCGCTGATGACGGGACGCCTGCCGATCCGCAACGGCATGTGCAGCGACAAGCGCCGCGTGCTGTTCCCGAACTCCGCCGGCGGACTCCTTCCGTCGGAGACCACCATCGCCTCCGCCCTTAAGACGAAAGGCTACGCGACGATGTGCGTGGGCAAGTGGCACCTCGGGCACTTGCCGAAGTTCCTGCCCACCGAGCATGGCTTCGACGACTACTTCGGCATTCCCTACAGCAACGACATGAAGCCCTGCCCGCTGCTGGACGGGACCAAGACCGTGGAGCTTCCCGCCAAACAGGAGACGCTCACGAAGCGCTACACGGAGCGGGCGGTGAAGTTCATCCGGGCCAGCAAGGACCGCCCGTTCTTCCTGTATTTCCCGCACACGTTCCCGCACATCCCGCTGTTCGCGTCGGGGGAGTTCAAAGACACCAGCCGTCGCGGCTTGTACGGCGACGTCGTGGAAGAGATGGACTGGAGCACGGGGCGGATCCTCGACACGCTGAAGGAACTGGGCATCGAGAGGAATACGCTGGTGATGTTCACAAGCGACAACGGTCCGTGGCTGATCATGAAGCTGCGAGGCGGGTCGGCGGGTCTGCTGCGCGGCGGCAAGGGCAGCACGTGGGAGGGCGGCATGCGCGAGCCGTTCCTGGCGTGGTGGCCGGGCACGATCAAGCCCGGCAGCGTCAGCGCCGAACTGGGCAGCACGATGGACATCTTCAGCACGTGTCTGGAACTCGCAGGCGCGGGGGAACCGACCGACCGCGTGATCGACGGCGTCAGCCTCCTGCCGATCCTGCAGGGAACGGGCAAGGGCAAGCGGGAGACGATGTTCTTCTACCGCGGCACGCGTCTGATGGCCGTGCGGAAGGGGGCCTACAAGGCGCACTTCATCACGCAGGCGGGCTACCGCGAGCCGCCTGTCGACCACGATCCGCCGCTGCTGTTCCACCTCGATCGCGACCCCTCGGAGCAATTCGACGTGGCCAAGGAGAACCCCGACGTGATCGCGGACATCCGCAAGGAAGTCGCGCGTCATACCGCCAAACTCACCGTCCCGCCGTCGCAACTGGAGCTCGTGATCGCCAAGCCCAAGGGCAAGGGCGGCAAGAAGGGCGGGAAGTAGGCGTCATACTGGAAGCAACCATGGAGAACGATAGATGAAGCGACGCGAGTTTCTCAAGACAGCGGGAATCGGAATGGCGGCGGTCGGCGCGACGGGGATCGCCCGCGCGAAACCGCAAGCGGAGAAGCCGAACATCATCTTCATGATGGTGGACGATCTGGGCAAGGAGTGGGTCAAGTGCTGCGGCGCGGAGGGCATTGAGACGCCGCACATCGACAAGCTGGCGGCCGAGGGGATGCGCTTCACCAACGCCTATTGCATGCCGCAGTGCACGCCCACGCGAGCGACGCTGTTGACGGGGCAGTACCCCTGGCGCCACGGGTGGATCAATCACTGGGACGTGCCCCGCTGGGGCTGCGGGTGTCACTTCGATCCGAAGCACAACGTGTCGTTCGCGCGGGTGATGAAGTCGGCCGGCTACGCGACGGCGGCGGCGGGCAAGTGGCAGATCAACGACTTCCGCGTTCAGCCGGACGCGATGAAGCAGCACGGCTTCGACGAGTGGTGCATGTGGACCGGCTACGAGTCGGGCGTGCCCGCCAGCGGCAAGCGGTACTGGAACCCGTACATCAACACGCCCGACGGCAGCAAGACGCACAAGGACAAGTTTGGCGACCTGGTCTTCACGGAGTTCCTGATCGACTTCATGACGCGCCACAGGGATCAGCCGATGATGCTGTACTTCCCGATGGCCCTGACGCACGGGCCGCTGACGACCACGCCGTCGGACCGGAAGGTGTCGAGCGGGATCGGCAAGCACAAGGCGATGGTCCGCTACACCGACGAGCTTGTGGGCATGCTCGTCGCGGCGCTGGAGAAGCTGGGCATCCGCAAGCGGACGATCTTCATCTTCTCGACGGACAACGGCACGAGCGGCGGCATCACGGGGCGACTCCACGGGCGGGCCGTCAAGGGCGGCAAGGCCAAGACCGGCGAAAACGGCATCTGCGTGCCGTTCATCGTTAACGGACCGGGGCTCGTGCCCGCGGGCGTCGTGACCGATGCGCTGACCGACTTCACCGACCTGCTGCCGACCTTCGCCGAACTCGGCGGGGCGAAGCTGCCCGAGGGCGTGGAGACCGACGGCAAGAGCCTCGCGGGTGTGTACCTCGGCACGGACAAGGCCGGGCCGCGCGAGTGGATCATGGCGATGGGGTCTCACCCGGCGACCACGCGGAACGGGCGCCTCGTGCCCGTTCACCAGTACCGCGACCGCGTCCTGCGGGACAAGCGATACAAGATCTACGTCGGACTCAATCGCCAGACGGAGAAGGTCTTCGACCTGCAGAAAGACCCGGGCGAGACGAAGAACCTGCTCGATGGCGCGGCCCCGGGTTTGCTGGCTGCGGTGGAGAAGCTCGAAGCGGCGGCTGCGACGTTCCCGGCCAAGGACGCCGCACCGCAGTACGACCCGACCCCGCCGCAGCCGTGGGACAGGAAGAGCGGCAAGGGGGGACGGAAGAAGAAAAAGGGCAACGCGTAGCGGCCAAGGGAGCAGACGATGAACGCGATTCGACTTGCGAGGATGCTGACCGTGGCCGCATTGACGATCGGCATCACTGTGGGATGTGTTCGCGCGGAAGGCGGCACGGCGGCGAAGACCGTGACGCTGGAGTCGCTGCTGGGCGAGATGGTCGACCGCGACCGCGTCGCCCGCCTTCCGAGCCCGGCCTACCTGTGCAAGCAGTTCAGCAGCTACGAGCGTCGCTCGAAGAACCCGGACGACGCGGAAGGCTGGTTCGCCAACGCCGACCGGGGCCACTTCCTTCGCACCGAGACCAACGCCGGGCGGACGGAGTGGGTGCTGATGGACCACACCGGCGCGGGGGCCGTCACGCGCTACTGGGCGCCGGACCGGCGGATGAGGAACGGCAAGGAAGAGGCGACGATGCGCTTCTACTTCGACGGGGCTTCCGAGCCGGCCTTCGCGGTCCACCAGTTGGATTTCCTGACCGGCAAGGCGTTCGTGACATCCCCGTTCGCCTACGTCAGTCGGCGGGCGGGGGTGCTGTTCCTGCCGATCCCCTACGCCAAACGCTGCAAGATCACGCTCGACCGCCAACCGTTCTACTACATCATCAACTACCGCGAATACGAGAGAGGAACGAAGGTGGAGACGTTCTCGGCCGCCGCCTTTGACCATGCGGACAAGATGCGGGAGGCCGTCGGCAAGACGTTGCTGGCCGCGCCGAACTTCGACGGTGGCAAGGCTGTGAGGATCGACAAGACTGTCGCCCCCGGCGCGAGCGAATCGGTGAAGTTGCCTGCCGGTCCAGCCGCCGTGCGAACGCTGCAGGTGACCGTCGACCCGCGCGAGGCGCAGGCGCTGCGATCGACCGTGCTGCGGATGAGCTTCGACGGCGAGGAATCCGTCTGGTGCCCGGTGGGCGACTTCTTCGGCAACGGCGTGGGGTACAACCCCTTCCACGGCTGGTATCGCACGGTCGACAAGGGCGGGACCATGACCTGCCGATGGGTGATGCCCTACGCCAAGTCCGGCTCGATCACCGTCGAGAACCTGGGCAAGGCGCCCGTGAAGGTCGCACTCGCCGCGGCCGTGGGCGACTGGACGTGGGACAGGCGGTCGATGCGGTTCCACAGCAACTGGCGCCAGCAGTACCCGCTGCCGACGCGCCCGTTCAGCGACTGGAACTACATCGAGGTGAAGGGCCGCGGCGTGTACGTGGGCGATACGCTGGCGATCATGAACCCCTTCGCGAAGTGGTGGGGCGAGGGCGACGAGAAGATCTGGGTCGACGACGAGTACTTCCCGTCGCACTTCGGGACGGGGACGGAAGACTACTACGGGTATGCCTGGGGCGGGGCGAGCAACGACTTCTACACGGCGCCCTTCCACGCCCAGCCGCAGTGCGGGCCCGCGACGTTCGGGCACAACACGCAGACGCGGACGCGCGTGCTGGATGCGATCCCGTTCACCAGGAGCCTCAAACTGGACATGGAGGTGTGGCATTGGGCGGACGGCGACGTGGCCTATGCGGTGGCGACGCACTGGTACGCGCTGCCGGGGGCGACGAGCAACCGCACGCCGGAGCCCGCCGAGGCCGCCCGGGACATCCCCGCGCCGCCCGACAAGCCGCTCACGCCGAAGCCCAAGCCCCGACCGCCCAAGGGCAAAGGCCCGAAGGGCAAGAAGCCCAAGCCGTTGAAGATCCCCGGCGCGATCGAGTTCGAAGAATTCAAACCGACCGCAATATCGCCGGGCGTCGTGCTGATGCCGCAGGGCCATCCCCAGTATCGCTGGTCGGGCGGCAAGCAGTGGCTGGTCAAGGCGCAGAAGGCGGGCGACTTCGTCGAATTCACGCTGCCCGCAGGGGCCGGCGGCAAGCGGACGCTCCTGCTGCACGGCACGAAGGCGGTCGATTACGGGCAGTACCGCATCTCCGTCAACGGCCGGGCGATCGACAAGACGTTCGAGTTCTTCAACGACGGCGTCATCAAGACCGGTCCGATCGACCTGGGCACGCACGAACTGAAGGCGGGCACGTTCGCCCTGCGTTTCGAGGTCGTCGGCTCGAACGCCGCCGCGACCGGCGCGAAGACGTTCCTCGGGCTGGACTGCATCGTGCTGAACGCGCCGTAACGAATCCCTCTGGATCAGGAGCGCACCATACGATGAGGATGTACCGACGCGACGTACTGAGAGGCATGGGCCTGAGCGCCGCGGCGCTGGCGACCATGAACGTTCGGGGCGCGGCCAGGCCGCAGCGGCCGCGTCTGCTGCCCCCGCCGAAGGAACTGGTCGAGAAGCTCCAACTCGATCCGTTCTACAAGAAGCACGTCAGCGTGGGCGGGGTGCCTATCATCAGCTCGGAGAAGGTCAACGACTACGCCCTGCTCGAGGCGGCGTATCTCATCCGCAGGATGCTCGACGGGCGGGACGACCTCCTCCAGGCGATTGCCCGCAACAAGGTCCGCGTGGTGATCATGGCCCGCGACGAGTTCACCTGCGACGTTCCCGAGCATAGCGACCTGAAGCCCCGCGCGTTCTGGGACAAGCGCGCCCGCGGGCTCGGGGCGACGCCGCAGCGCCCCGCGACGAGTTGCGGCGAGGAGAACCTGCTGCGGTATCCGGGCGATCCCTACGCGGCCGAGAACATTCTCATCCACGAGTTCGCCCACGTGGTGCATCACATGGGGCTCAACACGATCGACAAGAGCTTCGACAAGAAGCTGCAGCAGGCGTACAAGGCCGCCATGGACAAGGGCCTGTGGAAGGGCAAGTACGCGGGGAACAACCGGGCGGAGTACTGGGCCGAGGCGGTCCAGTCGTGGTTCGACACGAACCGTCCGCCCGATCACGATCACAATCACGTCGACACGCGCGAGGAGTTGGAAGCGTACGACCCGCCCGTCGCGAAGATCGTCGAGAGCGTCTTCGGCGACAAGCCGTGGCGCTACCGGCGCCCGAAGGATCGCAAGACGGCGGGGCACCTGGCCGGCTACGACCGGTCGAAGGCCCCGCGGTTCGTCTGGCCGAAGCGGGTGCTCAGGGCGTTCAAGGAACACGAAGCCAGCAAGAAGAAGAGCAAAGGGAAGGCAAGGACATGAGAATATCCAGGCGCGAGTTTGTAGCTGGTCTCGGGGCCGCGGCGATGGCGCCTGCGGGCGTGTTGCGTGCGGCAAAGCCGGGCAAGCCGAACGTGCTGTTCATCGCGGTCGACGACCTGCGCCCGCAACTGGGCTGCTACGGGCACAAGCAGATGATCTCGCCGAACCTCGACGCCCTCGCGGCCTCCGGCGTATTGTTCGAGCGGGCCTACTGCAACATGCCCGTCTGCGGCGCGTCACGGGCGAGCCTGCTGACGGGTCTGCGACCGACGCGGAAACGCTTCCTCAGCTACCTGACCCGCGCCGACGTCGACGCGCCGGGCGTGCTGTCGCTGCCGGGGCACTTCCAGAAGCACGGGTACACCACGATCTCCAACGGCAAGATCTCGCACGTCCCGGCCGACAACGCCAGCGCCTGGTCAGAGAAGCCGTGGCGAAGCGGCGAGGTCCCGGGGATGACGTACAAGCACAAGACGGTCGGGCGGGGCTACCTCCTGCCCGCCAACCAGGCCATCGCCCGCAAGCGGGAACGGGGCCTCGGCCCCGCCTTCGAATGCGCCGACGTGCCCGACAGCGCCTACAACGACGGGCGCGTCGCGGACAAGACCATCTACGACCTGCGGCGCCTCCAGAAGGCGGGCAAGCCGTTCTTCCTGGCGGCGGGCTTCTACAAGCCCCATCTGCCGTTCAACGCGCCGAAGAAATACTGGGACCTCTACCCGCCGAGCACGATTGACCTGGCCGACAACCCGTTCGCGCCCAAGGACGCCCCCAAAGAGTCGCTGCACAACTCGGGCGAGCTGCGGAGCTACCACGGCATTCCCCCGAAAGGCCGCCTGCCGGACGACCTCGCCCGCAAGCTGATCCGCGGCTACTACGCGTGCACGAGCTACACCGACGCCCAGATCGGTCGCGTGCTGAAGGAGTTGGACCGCCTGGGGCTGGCGGACAACACCATCGTGATCCTCTGGGGCGACCACGGGTGGAACCTCGGCGAGCACGGGCTGTGGTGCAAGCACTGCAACTACCGCACGTCGCTGCGCGTGCCGATGATCGTCCGTGCACCGGGTGTCAAGGGCGGCGTGTCGACCGGAAATCTCGCCGAGTACGTCGACATCTACCCGTCTCTGTGCGACCTGGCGGGCCTGCCCCTGCCCGCCCACCTGGAGGGCACCAGCTTCGTGCCCCTCCTGCACAAGCCCGACCAGGCGTGGAAGACGGCCGTCTTCAGCCGCTACGGCAGCGGCGAGTCCATCAAGACCGACCGCTACTGCTACACGGAGTACCACAACCGCAAGACGGGCAAGTTCCTCGCCCGCATGCTCTACGACCACAAGACCGACCTGCAGGAGAACACGAACATCGCCGAACGCCCCGGCAACGCCAAACTCGTCGCCGACCTCTCCCGCCGACTCAAGGCCGGCTGGAAGCAGGCCCTCCCCGAAATCGACTACCAACCGTAGCAGGTGGGCGAGCAACTCGCTTGCTCGCGGAAGGACTCGGCGATTGAGTGCCCCGCTTGCGGAGAGCCCAGAACGCATCCGCAAACCGGCGCCCGAGAACCATCTGGCTTGCGGTTGACAGGTGGATTTCGCCCTCATTGTACGCCAGATCATCAGTTCTCGTCATCGCGCAACTCGGCATGCGGACATCGGCCTGTTGCCGCTTTATCACTTCCCACGGTCCGCCTTCTCCCGGATTTGCGCCGATCTGCGCGAATATGACGGGGAGATCCGATATGCCCAGATCCATGCGGACATCCTCCACAAAACGCTCGAAGAAATCCCTCCATTCGTACGGATGATCTTCCGGCTTCCCCTCCGTGTCATTCTCGCCCTGCATGAAGAGCAGGCCTTCAATCCGCCCCATGGCGGAGGCAGCCTTTGCACGCATGAGAAGCCTCCCGTAGAGTGAGTGATCCGACAGGTTTCTGGACCATTGAGCGATATTCGTTCCTCCTCGCGCGCAAGGGACGAGCCCGATGCACAGGGCGGGGTCCTTTGCCCGCAGTGCGCAGGCGAAGCTCACTGCCGGGCCCACCATTCGCCCATCCAAGGGCTCCCGCGCGACGTTCCAGCGGAACGCTTCCTTGTCGAAAACGTAGACACACCCCTGCGTGTCCAGAGGGCTGTATTCTGACAGTCTCCCGCCACCCTCCATGTTCGACTGCCCGGCCAAGAGGAAGATGTGCAAGCGCCCCCGAAGCTCCTCCGGAACTGCGCATTCGGGCTCATCCGCGCTCTCCGGGAAGAAGAAACGCCTTATATTCCCCAGCCCGTAGTAGCGCTGGGATACCGCCCCCAACATGAACCCCAAGACAAGAAGTGATAAGGCGCCCGCCACTGCTCGTCTTGGGGATAGCGATTGTTTACGTGACAGAGAATCCATGCTTTCCAAGTCTCTCGGAGCCATCTTCCCAAACCGAGTTTAACCAAGATGCTCCCCGCGACAAGCCCCGATCTTGGTAAATCTTGAAAATTCTTCGTAGAAGGCGCGCAGAGCAAGAGCGGAGAATGGCCTGTATGCCTATCGAACGCGTCAAGAGGAATTGGGAGATCGACCGTGACGTCCTGGAAGCGTTCGACCAATGGACCGATAACACCGGGATGATGAAAGGCGTTGCCGCTCAGCTCGGGATGTGGGTCATAATGGAACTGGACCCCGCGATGAGGCAGGCTTGCCTCGATCGGATGAACAGCCGCCACCCCTCGACGGCCAGCGAGGTCTTGGGTGTGGCGAGCAAACTCCCAGACGCGGAATCCTTTGGTCATAGCCTTCGCAAGGCACTCGCAAAGGGAGACCGCAAACACAGAGGGAAGGCTGGGGAGCCACGGGGAGGTAACAAGTAGAACGAGCACGTCCGCTGCTCGCGGACGAACGACGGACTCCTCCGTTGTAGGTTGCACGCCTTACGTACTGCGAGGGAAAGCCGCGACGGACTACTCGGGCAGGGGGGTGAGGTCGTCGACGAGCAGGTCGTTGACGTCCAGGGCAGACCGACGGGCGGACCCGCGGGCGGTCTTGCCGGTGGGGATTGAACCGGTGTCTTCCGGCGGCCGGGACGCTTGCCGACGGCCCTCGGCGCCGCGGGGAGCCTGCTTCTGTTTCTCCTCGGACGTTGCGCTCTGCTCGAGCGGCTGTGGGGCCGGGGCGGGTTCGTCGATGCTCAGCAGGGACAGCGCTTCGCCCGCCTCCAACGCCGTCGGTCCGCTCAGGGACGTGGGGAGATCGTCCAGCGACGCCCCGGTCTGGTAGGCCGAGATGAAGCCCGCCACGTCCAGGTCGTCCAGATTCCCATCCGGAACGGGGTCGAACAGGTCCGCCCCGTAGAAATCTGCATCCAGATCTCCCGCCTGGTAGGCGGCGATGAACGCCGCGACGTCCAGATCGTCCAGGTTCCCGTCGGGAACCGGATCGAACAGGTCCCCGCCGTACAGATCGCCCCGGAGGCTGCCCACGTAGAAGATCGCATCCCCG
>CAZEJA010000090.1:0-9624 GCA_964512215.1 uncultured Planctomycetaceae bacterium | reverse complement strand
CAATACGTCGGGAATCACCACGGTCTTGCGCTTCACGTCGATGATGAAGTGCTCCTCGTTGGCGAGGAACTCGTTGAGGCGCCTCGCCATGCGCTCGCGAACGTCCTGCGCGGTGAAGGGCGTGGGCGGCAGGACGGCCCGATGGAACACGATGCCCGGGGCGGCCACCGGTGCGCGCCAGTCCCCGTCGCCCGCCAGGGCCTCGTCGATCCGGTCGAGCGTCATCTCCCGCCCGTCCAGCGGGAACGGGCGCCGGCGGAGTTGGTCGGCCGTCATCCGAACGGGACAGGACGCGTCGAGCGCCAGCTTCAGCGCCCACGCGGTGCGGGCGTTGTACCAGTAGGCCAGGCGATCCTCCGGGGTCGGCAGCAGCGACGGCGAGGCCGTCGGGCCCACGATGCTCAGTCGGTACAACTGCGCATCCAGCCGCGCCATGTTGGACGCCTTCGTCAGCTCCTCCACGTCCACGCGCCCGCGGCGGGTCACCGCGACGGCCAGCACCGCCCCCAGATCGTCATATGCCACCTCGCGCTGCAGCGCGGTCGGCGTGAGGACAACGGGCTCCGGCGCCATCGCACAACCCGACAACATCGCCGCCGCCACAAAACCGAACTGGACTGCCCTTCGTCCCATGGAGACAATTGTACCCGCCACCGCGACAGCAACAAGGACTCGGTGCGATCGTGAAGAGAAGCGCAGGACATTCTCGAATGCGACGATGGACGATCGGAGCGGCGATCGCCGCCGCGACTGTGCTGGCCATCGGGCTGGCGGGGAAGTTCTGGGTCGCCCCGCCCCTGCTGCGGGCGTATATCGCCCAGGCCGTAACGGACTCCTGGACCGGGACCGTCGAGATCGACGAGGTCGACTTCAACTGGTTCGGCCCGACGCGCCTGGGGGGCGTGTCGCTGCGGGATGACTCCGGGCGCCTGTGGGCTCGCGCGCAGACCATCACGCTGTCGCTGGACAATTGGCCCGGGCCGAAGCCCGTCCTTCGCGCTGTCGACGCCGATCAGGTCGACCTTCGCGCCCACTTCAAGGATGGCATCTGTCGCCCGCCGCTCAGACCTCTCCCCCCCGATCGTGCGCCGAGCGAGTTCGTCGACCTCCGCCGCATCTCCCTGCCCGACTTGTCGGTCGAACTCGTCGGCCCCGACGGGGCGGCCATGCGGTGGGCGGAACTCGTGTGCGACGTACGGCGCAACGAGGGCGTATACCACATCACCGTGAAACGCGATGCCGGACCCCTCGACCTGGCGTGCACGCTGAATCCGGGATCGCTCGAGACGACCGTCCGCCTGGCGGGGCGACAGAGCGTTTCCGCCTCCCAAGGAGAACGCCTCGCCCGCATCCTGGACCTGCCCCTGCACGACTTTGAGGGATGCATCATCGCCGACGTCGAGGCCGGCGGAATCCCCAACGACCTGCGATCCATTACCTTCGACGGCAAGATCGTCCTCGATGACGGGCGTCTGGGCGTCTCCCGCGGGACTCTCGCCCGGGGCGTGAGCGCAACCGTCCGCTTCCGAGATCGAGATGCCTGGACGGAGGACCTGTCCGCGAAGTTCGCCGGGGGGGATTTCCGCGCCAGACTCCGCGTGGAACTCTCCGAACACAGCCCCCTGTTCTACACCGGCGCCATCGTCGCGCAGGGGATGGCGTTGGGGGATCTGGACGTGCTGCTCTTCGACCGGGACAAGCCCCGGGCCGGCCGCGTGGACTTTCGATGCAGGCCCTTCGGCGAGGGAACGGACGTGGACCGCCTCCAGACCGCCGACGGCGTGCTCCGGATCGACGACGCCGACCTGCAGTCGTGGGACCTGCTCGCGAAGCTCCTGAACGCCGTCGGGATCGGGACGCTTCCGGGGCCCGATACGTCCGACGTGCTCCTGACGTTCCACTCGATGGGCCCGACCGTCACGGTCGACTCGGCCCGCCTAGCCAACCGAAGGTCGGCCGTCGTCGTCGAGTCCGGGGGCACGATCGACCTGAAGCGCAAGCGTCTGGACCTGCATGTCGTGGGCGGGCGGCTCTCGGCGGTGCGGTCGGCGCTGGGCGACGTGCCCATCCCGTTGATCGGGCAGGTCCTGCGGGGCACGTCGAAGGCGGTGCAGACGTTCTCGCGAGTTCACATGGTCGGGCCCTGGGACAATCCCGAGTTCACGAAGGAAGCCCTCGACATCGGCGAGGGCACGCTGGAGGTCTTCAAGGGCATCGTCGACGGCGGCGGGCAGATCGGCAAGGGCCTGTTCGACTCGGTCGGAGACCTGTTCCGGGCGCTCAACGGCGGACCGGACAAACCCCCGGACCGGCCGGATCGTTGACAATCGCACCGAACGCACGTAGCCTCCCGGAGACACACCGGTCGCCTGACATCCGACCGCAGTCGATTCCACAAATGAAAGGGGCAACAGATGATTCGTTTCGCATGCATCGTGTGCGGCAAGGGCCTCCACGTCGGCGACGAGCACGCCGGCCAGCGGGTGCGCTGCCCGAACTGCCAGGCCGTCAACGTCACGCCGATGTCCAGCACGCTCGAACACAAGGACGAGGCGCCCGCCTCCGCGCCCGCTCCCGCGCCTGCTCCCGTCGCCACGCCGGCGCCCGCACCCGCGGCGCCGCCCGAGGAAGTAGAACAAGCCCCCCGCCGCCGCAAGCCTCGCTCGCCCGACGACCTGCCCATGCCCGCGGGGCTGCTGCAGACAGGCGTCGACGCCCTGCGCGGCAAGCTGTCCGGCGGGTTTTTCGGCTCGGTCGAGCGGAAGGCGAACTTCATCGGCATCTACGGCCTGCTCGCATTCTCGTTCATCGCCGCGATCTTCGGGCTCGTCGCGCTCCTGTCCAAGGACATGTCGCGCCAGACGGGACTGCGTCTGATCCTCTTCTGCCTGCTCCTGCCCGTCTGCCAATACGTCATCGCCAAGTTGCGCCGCGCCGGCGTTCGGATCATCGCCTCCTCTCGCAGCGCGACGTCCTCCACGAACATCCTCGACTGCCTCGCCGTCGGGCTGCTGCTCGCCGCCGTCGCAGCCCTGCCCTACGCGATCTACCTGGCCATTGAAGGCGGCGAGTGGAACGCGGGAGTCGTCCTGTGTATCAAGGGCCTGCTCGCGTCGTTCACGTGCCTGGTGATGGCCGGACTTGCGCTCAACCCCGCCGTGCTGAACGTCCGGCTGGCGCCGGGGCTCAGTGCAGGCGGCGAGGCCCTGGGACTGGCCTCCTTCCTGCTCAAGCTCCTGCTCCGCATCGCCCCGCTGGCGCTGGCCGTGCTGGTCGCGGTCGGCATCTTTCAACTCGTCAGCGCGTCCTATCAGGCTACCAGGGACGAGTCGATCAGCAGCTTCGCCAAGGTGACGTACGAGACCTGCGAGCGCCTGTTCCAGTTCACGGGCGCCTATCTGCTGCTGTACCTGGCGTTCCTGACGTACCACCTGTTCGTGGACATCGTCCTCTCGATCTTCCGGATCGCCGCCAACACGGAGAAACCGAAGGCCAGGAAGGGAGCGGAACCCGAAGAAGCCCCCGAACCGGTGTGAAGTAGAGGCACCAAGGGACCAGGGACGTGGGACTCGGGACCAGTCCTTCAGCGCCCCCCCGGCCCCGCCCCTGCGCTGGCTGGGAACCAGAGAGGCAGATGTGTGCCTGCCCCCCCTCGGTCCCTCAGTCCCCCAGTCCCTCTTTCATGATCTCGCGCAGGGCGACGGTGGCGTAGCAGCCGGACGGGGCGGTGAACGTCAGTTCCAGGTACTCGCCCCGGTCGTCGCTGCCGGCCGACAGGCCCGGTTCGCCCAGAATGAAGCGCAGCGCCCGGCGGGCGCCCTTTGCTTTCAGCGGCCCGAGACGCCGGAACGCTTCGAGTTCCACGCCGTAGCGTTCCAGTGTGGCACGCTCGATGCGTCCGGGTTCGCCCGCGGCCAGATCGCTGCGGTAGCCCGGGATCGGGCCCGTCGGGCTGATCTCCATCCGTTCGGCGCGCGGCTGCTCTGCCGCTGCGTCCTCCACGCGGAAGACCGCGCCGCTGTCGTGCTTCTGCGCCAGATCGCCGTCCTGCACACGATCGAAAGACCCCAGGCGTTCGGCCAGCACGTCGTTGAAAATCGCGCTCTGGAAGGCGGACACGTACAGGCGTTTCATCCGCTTGTCGACCGCCCCGATCGCCTGCCCCGCACGGCGCTTCTTGCGATAGGCCGCCAGGGGGCGGCGCGTCTCGGCGTAGTGTCTCGGCCAGCGGCGCATCGCTTCGTCGAAGTCCCTCGCGTCGAAGGCCTCCCGGGCGGCGCGGCAGTCCGGCGGGTCATCCGCCTGCGGACGCCCCAGCAGAATCGCCACGAACTCATCGCCCCGCCCGGCCACCAGCGCCGCGCCCAGGTCGGCGGTATCGCCCCGCGCCCCGAATCGCTGCACCCCGAAGTAATTCGGCACGCCGCGCGCGACCAGCACGTCCAGCACCCGCCGCGCCGCATCCAGCTGCGCCTCTCCCGCGCCACGGATGCGAATGCCGAACCGGTTGCCCGCCAGGTGTCCGGTGCGGAGCTTGTTCGTGTGACGCCCGGTCCAGGTCACCTGCACCTGCGCGTCGCGGTAGGCCGCCAGCTTCGCCTCGTCAGCGTGCTCGAGGCTCATCATCTGCGTCGCGACGGCCTGGGCGTCCTTGAGCCCCGCGAACCCGATCTCCCCCGGCCGAACCTTCATGTGCCGCGCAATCCGCCCGACAACCGCCGGCGTCGGCACGCCCACCTTCCGGACGCGGAAGTACACGTGCGTACCTTCCCCGCACGCCTCGTACAGCGGCACCTCGTCCACAACGAAGTCCGCGGGCGACTGTTTGATCGCGCCGCCCGTGCCGGGCAGGTCGCTCGTCAAGTACGGATAATCCTCGATCCTCAATCCTCGATCCTCGATCCTCGATCCTCGATAAGGAACATATCCTACCGGTCGTCGAGGCCCTTCTGTTAGATGGTCTTCACGGATGTCGTCAGCATCGCAACGATCTCGTCAGACTCAGACAGTAGCGGTGCGATCTGCTGCTTGGATGCCAGACCGGCACGTTCCAGAATGATAGGCCATCGACGCGTCTCCCGCGCTTCCTTCCGCGCGATCACGTATTTGTTGTGGAAGTCCCGGCGGGTCGCCGTCCCGAACGCTTCCTCCACATTCCCCACGATAGACGTTCCGGATCGAATGACCTGTCTGCCCAGCGTCCACCCGGCTGTATCCCGCGACAGCGATCGAGCCATACGAATGATGCCCACAGCGAACGCCGTCAGCCGCTCTAGAGACTCATCACGATTCATATGCTCCCTTTCTCAAGCAGGTATCCAACCTGGTGTCCACCGTTCCCCCCGCAACCAGATCGAGGATCGAGGATTGCGGATCGAAGATCGCCGTCCCTACCCATCACATCCTAACCAGACTTCGTCTTCGGCGCCTGCTGTCTGGTTCGCTTGTCGTCCCAGCGCGAACAGGAAGTCACCGAGGCGGTTGAGGTAGTGCAGGACCGTCGGGGGGACGGCTGTCCCGGAGTCGGCCAGCGCGACGATACGCCGTTCAGCGCGGCGACAGACGGTGCGCGCGGCGTGCAGACGGGCGGCGGGCTCGCAGCCGCCGGGGATGATGAAATGCTTGCGTTCCGGCAGACGTTCGCACACGGCGTCGATCTGATGCTCCATTCGCGTGACGGCCGACTCGTCGAGCGTCACGCCCGATGGCGCCCCCGCTCCGGCCGCCGCGAGGACCGCGCCAACGGCGAGCAGGTCACGCTGCATTGGACGGAGTGTCTCGGCGAGGTCCGCCTGTCCGGCTGCGTCGGCGGCTGCGGCGCACAGGCCGAGATTCGCGTCGAGTTCATCGAGCGTGCCGACGGCTTCGCAGAACGGGCCGCTCTTGTGAATCCGCTTGCCGCCGGCGCCGAGCGTATCCCCCTCATCGCCGGTCTTCGTGTACAGTTTCATGGTCGCATCTCCCGCAGGGGTCATCCAGCGTGCGTTCATCATACGATACGCCCGATCCCGCATCGGCGGCAAGGGCAAGCCCGCCCGGACCGCGCCATCCCGCCCGAATCCACCCCGCGAAGTCGCCCGCATCTGGCGTGCCGGAACGTCCGATAACATGCCGAAAACGCCCGTTTTTCGCCCCGAAATCCCCCTTAGCGGACGGATGGTGGATTCCGGGGGCCTCAGTAATCGTTACTGCTGCAATTACAACGACTTACGATATGAGATTTCCCTGCTTTCCTCCGCTTTTAGAGTGGTTTTTCGGGCCAAAATCTGCGATAATGGGCGTATTCAGAAGTGGGTGGGATTTCTTGGGACTCTTAGCCCCTGACGGAATGACATCAGTTGGGAAAAAGGAGACGGTGCAGGTGGCCAAGGAGACGGCCGAGGTCAAATCGAAAAAGCCCATCGTATACGACGAAGGCAAGATCAAGGTCCTGCGCGGATTGGAAGCGGTTCGGAAGCGTCCGGGGATGTACATCGGCGACACCACGCCGCGCGGGCTGCATCATCTCGTCTGGGAGATCGTCGACAACGCGATCGACGAGGCGATGGCGGGGCGATGCAAGAACATCACCGTCACGATCCATCCGGATGAATCCTGCACCATCAGCGACGACGGCGTGGGGATTCCGGTCGGGCCCCACCCCACCGAGAAGGTCTCCACGCTGGAGGTCGTCTTCTGTCACCTGCACGCGGGCGGCAAGTTCGACCACGGCGTCTACAAGGTCTCCGGCGGGTTGCACGGCGTGGGCGCTTCGGTGGTCAACGCGCTGAGCGAGTGCCTGGCGGTCGAGGTTAGCCGCGACGGCGCGGTCTGGCGCATGGAGTTCGAACGCGGAAAGATGTCTGGTCGTTGTCCTTCGAGCGCGGGCGCAAGTAGGGCGACGTCAAGAAGATCGGCTAGCGGAAGCGCACGGGCACGAAGGTGAGCTTCCGGGCGGACCCGGATATCTTCCCCGACACGAGCTTCCGCTACAACGTGCTCGCGACGCGCCTGCGGGAGTTGGCCTACCTCAACGAGGGCGTCTGCATCAACCTCCGCGACGAGCGGGCCGACCGGGAAGAGACGTTCCAGTTCAACAAGGGCCTGCTGGCGTTCATCAAGCATCTCAACGAGGGCAAGCAGACGATCAGCCGCCCCATCGTCATCCACAAGGAAGACCCCGAGACGATGCTGGTCGCCGACATCGTCATGCAGTACACGAACGGGTACTCGGAGACGCTGTTCACGTTCGCGAACAACATCAACACGCTGGAAGGCGGCACGCACCTGTCGGGCTTCAAGAGCGCGATGACGCGGACGGTGAACGTCTACGCCCGCAGCGCGAAGGTCACCAAGAACGGCAGCGCCCCGAGCGGCGACGACGTGCGCGAGGGGCTGACGGCCATCATCTCGGTCAAGGTGCCCGACCCGCAGTTCGAGGGGCAGACCAAGACCAAGCTGGGCAACAGCGAGGTCGAGGGCTTCGTCACGCAGGTGGTCAACGAGCAGTTGGCCGCCTGGCTGGAGGAGCACCCCACCGAAGCCAAGCGAATCGTCCAGAAGGGCGTGCAGGCGATGCAGGCCCGCGACGCCGCCCGCAAGGCGCGCGACCTGACGCGCCGCAAGGGCGCGCTGTCGAGCGGGTCGCTGCCGGGCAAGCTCGCCGACTGCCGCTCGCGCGACCGCGAGACGACGGAGCTGTTCCTGGTCGAGGGCGACTCGGCCGGCGGGCCTGCCAAGCAGGGACGCAACAGCGCCACGCAGGCGATCCTGCCGCTGCGGGGCAAGATCCTCAACGTCGAGAAGGCCCGCCTGGACAAGATCCTCAACTTCAACGAGATTCAGACGATCATCTCCGCGCTGGGCTGCGGCATCGGCAAGGATGAGTTCGACCTCTCCAAGCTGCGGTACGGCAAGGTCATCATCATGACCGACGCCGACGTCGACGGCAGCCACATCCGCGCCCTGCTGCTGACGTTCTTCTTCCGGTACATGGAACCACTGGTCCTCAACGGGCACGTGTTCATCGCCCAGCCGCCGCTGTACCTCGTCACGCGCAAACGCCACAAGGAATACGTGCTCGACGAGCGGCAGATGCGGCGGACGCTGATCAACCTCGGCTTGGAAGGTACGACGCTGGAGATTCGTGACACGTCGAGCAAGAAGAAAGAGCTGATCGCCGAGTTCAAGGGCGCCAAGCTCACCGAGCTCGTGGAGATCCTGGGGCAGCTCGCCGAGAAGGTCCACATCGTCGAGCGCCGGGGGCTGCCCTTCGCGGAACTCATGGACAACCGCGCCGACGGCAAGCTGCCGACACACTGGATCGTGTTGGACGGGAAGAGCGTGTTCTGTCACTCGGGGGCTGAGTACGATGCGGTCCTCACCGAAAACGAAGATGCAGTCCTGGACGAAGATGACGAGAACGACAACGGCGCCGAGAACAATGGCGACGTGGTGCGCATCCAGAAGCGGGCGGAACTGCACGAGGTCAAGCGGATCGAGAAAATCATCGCCAAGCTCAAGAAGCGCGGCGTCAGCGTCGAGGACTACTTCCTGAAGCGCGAGGAGTCGATCACGGGCGACAAGCCCCCCGCCAAGTACGTGCTGGTCAGCGAGGACAAGACGCTCGAACTGGACAACGTCGCCGAGATCGCTCCCGGCGTCCGGAAGCTCGGCTCGGAAGGCATCGAGATCAAGCGGTTCAAAGGCCTCGGCGAGATGAACGCCGACCAGCTCTGGGAAACCACGATGGATCCCGAGCGCCGCGTGCTGCTCCGCGTCACGGCCGAAGACGGCGAGGAGGCCAAGCGCATCTTCAGCCTGCTGATGGGCGACGACGTCCAACGCCGGCGCGAGTTCATTGAAGAGCACGCTCTCGAAGTCAAGAACCTCGACGTGTAGGGAGACGCTGTCAGCTTTCAGCTATCGGCTGTCAGCTACGGCGGGTCGCCTATGGGGCGGTGGATGTTTACGCGCAGGGAGAGCCGCATGAGACACACCCATCTGACGCGCCGGGACCTGATGAGGTGTGCGGGGCTCGGCGCGGTCGGTTTCTCCACCTTCTCCGCTGTCGCCAAGCGTCGCGACGGTCGGCCGAATATCCTGCTGATCCTCTGCGACGACATGGGGTATTCGGACATCGGCTGCTTCGGCGGGGAGATTCGCACGCCGACGCTGGATCGCCTCGCGGCCGAGGGGGTGCGATTCACGCAGTTCTACAATACCGCCCGCTGCTGCCCGACGCGGGCGAGCCTGATGACCGGGCTGTACCCCCACGAGTGCGGCGTCGGGCACATGACCGGGCGCGACCGGGGCGCGGGGTATCGCGGCTTCATCAACGACAGCAGCGTCACGATCGCGGAAGTCCTGGGCGCCGCGGGATATCGCACGATGATGACCGGCAAGTGGCACGCGGGAACGACGAAAGGCCACTGGCCGGAGGACCGGGGATTCCAGCGGTTCCACGGGATTCACAACTGGGTCGACTCGTACTGGAAGGTGCTTCGGACCTGCGAGATCTACGAGGACGGCAAGGTGGTGACCCCCGCGACGGCCGACCCGCCGAACTTCCTCCACCGCGGGCGCGAGTGGTACAGCACCGACGCGTTCACCGACCACGCGATCCGGTTCATCGACGAAGCCGTC
>CAZEJA010000089.1:0-9638 GCA_964512215.1 uncultured Planctomycetaceae bacterium | reverse complement strand
AGTCTGCTCGCCAAGGACCCCCGCGCCCGCGTGGCGTGCGAGACGCTCGTCACCACCGGCCTGGTCGTGCTGGCCGGCGAGATCACGGTGCACAACCACAAGGCCGAGGAGGCGCTGCTGGCCGCCGAAGAGACGGCCCGCAAGGTCATCCGGAAGATCGGTTACGACGATCCCGCGACGGGCTTCGACTACCGTTCGTGCGCGATCCTCAAGACGCTGCACAGCCAGTCCGCCGACATCTCGCAGGGCGTGACGAAGGGCAAGGGCGTCGACAAGGACCAGGGCGCCGGCGACCAGGGCCTGATGTTCGGTTTCGCGTGCGATGAGACGAAGCAGCTCATGCCCCTGCCGATCCAACTCGCCCACCTGCTGACGGCCCGGTTGAGCGAGGTCCGCGAGACGGGCGAGATGACGTGGCTGCGCCCGGACGGCAAGAGCCAGGTCACCGTCGAATACCGCGACAACGTTCCCGCCCGGATCGACACGGTCGTGATCTCCACGCAGCACACCGAGGACGTCATCAGCCCGAAGACGAACAACATGTCCGCCAAGGCCAAGCGGGAGATCATCGCCAAGGTCATCAAGCCCGTCGTGATGGCCGAGTGCCCCAAGCTGTGGAACCGCAGGATCACGTTCCACATCAACCCGACGGGACGGTTCGTCATCGGCGGCCCGCACGGCGACACGGGCGTGACGGGTCGGAAGATCATCGTCGACACCTACGGCGGGCGAGGTGCCCACGGTGGCGGCGCCTTCAGCGGCAAGGACCCCTCGAAGGTCGACCGCTCCGCGAGCTACATGGCGAGGTACATCGCCAAGAACATCGTGGCCGCCAGGCTGGCGAAGGTCTGCGAAGTGCAGCTCTCCTACGCCATCGGCGTCTCCGAGCCCACCAGCGTGCTGGTCGACACCGAAGGCACGTCGGTCGTGTGCGAAGAGCTTCTGGCCGCCGCCGTCCAGAAGGTCTTCCCGCTCAAGCCGCGACAGATCGTCTCGCACCTGAACCTGCTGCGTCCGATCTACTGCGAGACCGCCCACGACGGGCACTTCGGGCGGAAGGGCAGGAACTTCACGTGGGAGCGGACCGACATGGTCAAGCCCCTGCGGAAGGCGCTGAAGCTGTAGACGTTCCAATACACCGAAGTCATCCAAAGCCCATCCCCAGGGGATGGGCTTTCTTATGGACAGATGGTACGATCCGCAGCACCTGTGCGGAGAACGGCATGTCCGAACTGACGAGCAAGGAACGCATCGCGCGCATCCTCCGGCGCGAGCCTGTCGACCGCGTCGGCCTGCTGGAGAGCTTCTGGGGCGACACGCGGAAGAAGTGGATCGCGGACGGGCATCTCGGGGAGGAAGAGAATCTCGAGGATCACTTCGCCCTCGACATCCGTCGCGGCGGGTGGTTCAACAGCATCGCCGACCTCGACTTCGAGACGGAGATCGTCGAGGAGACCGACGAGACGAAGCTCGTGCGGAACGGCAACGGGTCGCTGCTGCGGTGGTGGAAGGACAAGGCCGGCACGCCGGAGCACGTGGACTTCCTCGTCAAGGACCGCGCCGCCTGGGAGGAGCACGCCCGCCCGCACCTGGTCAACGAGGCCGACGACCGCCGGCGGATCACCTTCGAGGGGTATCGCGACCTGCGGGCCAAGTGCGAGCGCGAGCAGCTCTTCTTCTGCTGGGGCGGGGTGAACGTCTTCGAGCAGATGCACCCCCTCTGCGGGCACGAGCACATGCTCATGGGCATGGCGCTGGACGCGGACTGGGTCAAGGACATGTGCACCGTCTACGCGGACCTGACGATCCGCCTGATGGAGATCCTCTTCGCCGAGGAAGGCCTGCCCGACGGGGCGTTCTTCTTCGAGGACATGGGCTTCAAGGGCAAGCCCTTTATGTCGCCCGCGATGTACCGGGAGATCGTCTTCCCCGCCCATCAGCGGACGTTCCAGTACTGCAAGTCGAAGCACCTGCCCGTGCTGGTGCACTCGTGCGGGTACGTCGAGCCGCTCGTGGAGGGGCTGATCGAGGCGGGTATGGACTGCCTGCAGGCCATCGAGGTCAAGTCGGGCATGGACCTGCTGGAACTCAAGAAGACCTACGGCGACCGGATCGCCCTGTGCGGAGGGATGGACATCCGCACGCTGGAGAGCAACGACCCCGCCGTCGTGGAGGCGGAATTGCGCAAGAAGCTCCCCGGCGTGATGGAAGGCAGCGGATACATCCTGCACACCGATCACAGCGTCTCGAGTCGCGTCGACTATGACACGTACCGCTTCTTCGTGGACAAGGGGCTCGAAATCGGCACGTACTGAGCCCCCGCGGAATCCCCGGAAATGCACAAAGCCAATCCCTTGGGGATGGGCTTTCTCGTTCAACGCGGCGTCGCGCGGGTCAGGCGACCTGCACCTTGCGTCCGCGGCGGCGCTTGCGGTTGATGATCTTCCTGCCGCTGGCGGTCCGCATCCGGGCGCGGAAGCCGATCCTGCGGGAACGTTTACGTTTCGAAACCTTCCGATGGTAATGCATCACTCACCTCTGTGGGGCTGTTCTGTCTCGTCCGTTGACTCCGAGTCGGAAAATGGTACAGAGAAGCCGCCTTTCATGCAAGCCCAATTCTCGCACGCGCCTCGGAATCGCGTGCAAAACGCCGGGAATTGTCTTGTCGCCCGCGCCGGGCCCGGTATGGTGCAGCGAACGATCCGGCGCGAGCCCGGCGTGGCGTGAGTGCAGCGATGTCCTGGCGAAGCAAAACCTATGACGAACTCCCGGCCCTGAGTGTCCGCGGGGCGGAACTGCGCCGGTCGATGGAGCTGGTGACGGAGGCCTATGTCTACTTCGTCGTCTGGATGGTCTGCGTCGGCGGCAACCAGATGAAGGTCTTTGCCCGCATGACGGGCTTCGGCGAGCGGGCGTTCGGGCTCATGACGGCCATCCCGTTCATCGCCACCCTCGGCCAGCTCGTCGCGGCCGTCCTCATCGAGCGGACCGGGCTGCGGAAGTTCCAGTTCCTCGGGTGCCTCATTCCCGGACGGGCACTGTGGCTTCTGATTCCGCTGATCCCGTTCGTGCTGCCCGTCCCGTCGACCTGGGCGGTGGCCGCCGTGCTGATGATTCTCCTGCTGAGCTGGTCGCTCAGCTCGCTGGCGTTCCCGGCGTGGTACTCATGGATGGGCGACCTGATTCCGCGCCGCATTCGTGGGCGATACCTCGCCAGCCGCACCCGCGTGGGGCGGGGCGTGCAGATCCCCATCGTCATCGCGGCGGGTCTGGTCCTGGACGCCGTGACGACCCCCAACCTGCCCGAAACCTACGCCGCCCAGCCCGTGCTGCTGTGGACCACGTGCGGGCTCATCCTCATCGGGGCGTTGGCCGGCGTGCGCGACATCATTCTGTTCTACCGCATCCGCGAAGTCCTGCCGACCACGCCGGAGCTGCCCCGCCCCCCGGCCATCCGCATTGACGTCGCCCCGCCGCGGGGGCGAACCCCAGCGGGCCTGACCGGCTTCGGATTCCGATACACGGTCCGGGCGGTGCAACACCTCCTGCTCGAGCCCCTGCGCGATCGCCTCTTTCGGCGGTACGTGTTCTACGGCGCGACCATGACGTTCGCGATGGCCGTCTCGGGCTGGTTCTGCTGGCTGTTCTGCCTGGAGACGGCGGGATTCAGCAAGCTCGCGACGAACGTGGGATTCATGGTGGTCATCCCCATTGCTGTGATCCTGTCGTCCCGGGCGTGGGGCATTGTGATCGACCGTTGGGGGCGCCGCCCGACGCTGATGCTGGCGACGGTGTGCACGGTCTTCTCGATCATGCCCTACTTCTTCATGGATCCGTCACCCGCGGTTCCGGCCTGGCTGCTGGATGCGATCAATGCGCTCGCCGCCGCGGTAGGGGGGGTGGTCGGCAAGCCGGGATGGGTGTGGGTGACGCCCGAAACGCCCGTGGGGGCGTATCTGCTCCTGCTGGCGGGCATGGTCCTGGGCGGCAGCGGATGGACGGCCATCCAACTCGCCCAGACAGGCATCGTCCTGGGCTTCTCCGACAGCGAGGGACGGAGCAAGTACGTCGCTTCGTCGGCCGTGCTGATCAGTATCGGCGGCATTCTCGGCGGCGTCGTTGGCGGCAACGTGGCGCACTACCTGAAGTTCCTCAAAGACGCCCCGATCGTCGTCGGTCCGTTCCTGTGGACGAACTTCCACGGCTGCTTCGCACTGTCGTGGCTGGCGCGGATCGTCGCGGTGCTGCTGCTGATCGGCATGCCCGATCCGGGCTCCACGCCGATGCGGCGTGTCTTACGTCACATCAGCATCAACGTCTACAACAACGTCGTCCCGCGCCTGTTCATGCCCCTTCGCATCTTCGGGTGGGGGAGGAGACGACGGAAGTAGGGCGGCGGTACCCGGTTGCCCGTTTCCCGTTGCCTGTTGCCCGTCCCCGCCGTTCCCTGGTCCCGAGTCCCTGGTCCCCAGTCCCTCGCCCTTGTACAATGACGCCGATGAGCAACGAGATCGAAATGAAATTCCCCGTTCCGTCGCCGGATCGCGTCCGCCGGGCGCTGCGGCGCGAAGGGGCGGTCTACCTGGGCACGGTCCTTCAGACCGACTGCTACTTCGACACGCCGAAGCGGTCGCTCATGCGGCGAGACCGCGGGCTGCGGATTCGGAGGGTTCGCGTGCTGCGGGCGGGGGCGGAGACCATCGATCGTCGCCCGCAGTTGACGGCCAAGGGGCCCGTCCAGACGAACAGCCGCGCCAAGGTCCGCCGCGAACGGCAGGTGTACGTCGACGACGCCGACGTATTGACCGACGTGCTGGGCGTCTGCGGGTTCGAGCCCACCATCACGATTCAGAAACGCCGGGCGAGCTACCGCCTGGACGGGTGCGTGGTGGAACTGGACGAGTTGCCGGTCATCGGCTTCTTCGTGGAGGTGGAGGGGCCTTCCGAGCGTCGCATCGCGCGGGTAGCCCGTCGGATCGGCCTGGAGGGCGAGCCGCCGAAGGCCCATTACATCGGCCTGATCCGCGCCGCCTGCAAGCGGGCGGGGCAGGAGTGTCGCGAGGTGACGTTCGAGAACTGCAGCCTGTCCTGCCGTCGGAAGTAGCGCAGAGCTGCCTGCCCCCGTCCCCCTGCGCAATGC
Source organism: uncultured Planctomycetaceae bacterium (assembly GCA_964512215.1). Lineage (GTDB taxonomy): Bacteria > Planctomycetota > Phycisphaerae > SM23-33 > SM23-33 > CAZEJA01. The sequence continues at coordinate 4,498 of CAZEJA010000089.1, read as the reverse complement.
CAGAAGCCGACCTCTCCCCTCTACCGCGGGGCGCCGGTGACGGCGACCACCACGCCTTCGGCGACTTCGGTGAGCTTCTGCTTCTTGTCGAGCGTCGGACGCTCGTACGTCTTCTTGCGGTTCTCGGTCTCAGCCATGAAACGCCGGTCCTTGCTATGCGGGCACGCCGGTGATGACGGCCTCGTCGCCTTCGACGATCTCGGGGAGTGTCTGCTTCCTCTCGAGCGTCGGACGCTCGTACGTCTTCTTCTCGGTGTCGGTATCGCGCATGACGCCTTCTCCGCTAGACGGCAACGCCCGAGACGGGGGCCGGGGGGCCTTCGACGATCTCGGGGAGCTTCCGCTTCTTCTCGAGCGTCGGAGTCTCGTACGTCTTCTTCTCAGAATGGCTGTCGCCCATGGTCTCTGCTCTCCGCTAGGGGGGCTCGCCTGAGATCGCCGCCCGTCCGCCCTGGACGACGTCCGGGAGCTTCTGTTTCTTCTCGAGCGACGGGCGCTCGTAGGTCTTCTTGTTGTTCGTTGTCTCAGCCATGGGCGCCCGTTCCTGTTACGGAGGTGCGGCGCCGGTGATCGGGGCCGCGCCGGATTCCGCGACCTCGGTGAGTTTCTGCTTCTTCTCGAGCGTCGGCTGATCGTACGTCTTCTTCTCGCGCGCCTTCTCGGCCATGAATCACCTCGGGTCAGGGAAACGAGTTCACCTGCGACACTGCACGGTATTATATCGGCCCCCCGCCCGCCGTCCAGCCAGAAATCCTCAGCGTGACGAGACGGCGGCAGTGCTTGGGAATAGGGCGAACATGTCCGGGACAGTTCAGCAGGAATCCCGGTGGTGAATCAGCGATAGGAGCCTTGGGCGTCTGCTCCGGTATCATAATCCGGCCGTGATCTAATGTGCAGACGGGATGGCTAGGAATCCGGCGAGGTCCTTGTACGTGACCTCCAGGCCGGAGTCCGTCTCTTGGTTGAGTCGGCGAGCACCACCGGGCAGTAACCGTCCGCCTCGGGTCTTGAATGCGACGTTCATGGTGGTCTTCCCCGCATTCTTGATGACTTGGACCGCGGGAACGTAGTCTTGGTCCCCGGAAACAACAATCGCCGTATCGTAGATGTGGTCCAAGCATATCAGGTCGGTCGCCAGCTTGACGTCCACCGCCTTCTCGGGTCCCAGGGAGCTATCGAACAGACTACACCGGATCGCACCGGCACGCCGGAACTCTATTGCTCGGTGCCTGTGGGCGATTCCGTTCTGCACTGCCATCCATCCATTGAAACGGTCTTGCATGCGCTTCTGTGTTCCTGTGAGATGCTCGACGATCTCATCCATCCGCTTGGATAGCTCGGGCTCGCCGAGTTTGCCGAGTTCATCGCGGTACGGCTTGTGTCGGTTGAGTGTGCGTCTGAGCGCCTGAGGGTCCTTCCGTAGCCTCTGTAGCCTGTAGGGGAAGAAGTCCATCCATTGGATTGTGTACCAGTAGGTTCTGACTCTCTCAGCCCCCGGAGATGCCTTCTCGACGAGCCAGTCATAGAAATCTGCCCAACGGGCTCGGCGAGGAAGATAGTCCTTGGGGTCAAAACTGTCAAACAAGTCGCAGATGGTGTGCCTGAAGTTCTCCCCGTCCACGAAGACGCATACCCGCTTGCCCATGACGAACACCCCAAAAAAAACGCGGGAGGCACGCGGCCTCCCGCCAATGGTTGCATGCCCAGGACGCACCCAGGCAAGAAGTCACTAAGCGCTACGTTGTATACTACGGCATGATTCAGGCTTGCGCCCAGTGTTTTTGCCAGTTTTTCTGCGTCTCTCGGCACGACTGCCGGATGCGAACAGGCGAATCCACTCCTGGCAGGGCAAGCACCTGGGGGCAGGCCCCGGAGAGAGTCCCGGGAGAAGAGGCCCCCAACACTCGCGTGACAGCTTGTCTCTGTTGCTCTGTGTCTCTGTGTCGCCTGCCGCTTCTGTTGCCCGAGGAATCGTAGCATGCGGAGTCGATTCCGCAAGGTCTTGCTGCTCGGCAAGCGGGGCGGTATTCTGCGGGGACGGCTGAACGTGATCCCTCCGAGGAGAGTGCGATGATGCGTATGCGGACGATGTGGTGCGGTGCGTGGCTGATAGTTCTCGTCGTGTTGTGCGGGTCGGCGGCGGGGCAGGAATGGACGCGATTCCGCGGGCCGGACGGGAGCGGCATCGGCAAGGGCGAGTCCATTCCCGTGTCGTTCACGGAGGCGGACTACGTCTGGAAGGTCAAGCTGCCCGGGTCGGGGCACTCCTCGCCCGCGCTGTGGGGCGACCGCGTCTTCCTGACCTGCACACAGGACGCCCGCAAGCAGCGCGAGGTCGTCTGCCTCGACGCGACGTCGGGCAAGCAGCTCTGGTCGACGAAGATGCCCTTCACGCCGTACCGGCACAACCGCCAGAACAGCTTCGCCGCCTGCACGCCGGCCGTCGACGCCGAGCGCGTCTACGTCAACTGGGTCTCCGGCGGGACGTTCATCGCCCTCGCGCTGGACCACAAGGGCAAGACGCTCTGGCGGCGCGAGATGGGCGGCTTCAAGGCCAAGCACGGTGCGGGCGCCTCGCCCATCGCCCTGGGCGGGCGGATGATCGTCAACAACGAGAACATGCAGACGAGCTTCCTGGCCGGCTTGGACGGCAAGACGGGCAAGCCGGTCTGGCAGATCAAGCTGCGCGGGCGGATGACGTCGTACATCACGCCGGCGGTCTACCGCCCAAAGGGCGGTGACCCGGAAGTGGTCTTCGTCGGCGAGTCGAAGGGCATGACGGGCGTCGATCCCGCCAGCGGGGCCGTGAAGTGGCAGTCCGAGAAGCTGTTCACGATCAAGAGCGTCTCCTCGCCCGTCGTCGCGGGGGGCGTGATTTTCGCGACGGCCGGGCAGGGCGGGGCGGGACGCCAGTCGGCGGCCGTCCGCCCGGGCGACAAGCAGGCCGGGCGCAAGGCGACGGTCGCCTGGAAGCTGGACCGCGACCTGCCCTACGTCCCGACGCCCATCGCGGTCGGCGAGCATCTGTACATCCTGAGCGACGCGGGCATGATGACGTGCGTGGTCTCCGCCACGGGCAAGCAGGTGTGGCAGGAGAGTCTGGGCGCGAGGTTCTACGCCTCGCCCGTCTCCGTCAACGGACGAATCTACGTGGTCACCCGCAGCGGCGAGATGATCGTCCTGAAAGCGGGCGCCGAATACAAGGTCCTCGCCAAGAGCGCCCTGGGCGAGAAATCGGATGCGACCCCCGCGATCGCCAACGGGCGGATGTACATACGCACCCTCAACCACCTGATTTGCATCGGCGGCACGTAGGCGGGCAACGGGCAACCGGCAACGGGCAACGGGTGACGGGGGGCACCGTGGCTTACGGTCAGGCCACCATCGCGTTGACTGCCGGAAACGGAAGACTGAAAGCTGAGAGCTGAAAGCTGAAAGCTAAAAACGCTTTTCCCCTGAACCGGGCGCACTGCGGCGGCGTAGAACCTTCGACAGATCCTGCGGTTGCGCAGGCGGGCTTGGGCGGCCCGGCCTGCTACCCTCTATGGAGCATCTGATGGCTCACGATATTGTCAAGGACTCGGTGGAGAAACAGACCGGGCGAGCGAGTATGTTGATGATCGGCATCTTCATGGGGGGCGTGCTGGTCATCACGTCGTATCTGGCGGACTTCCTCTTCGCCGATCAGGCGATAGTGATCGGCGGGAAGGAACTCAATTTCTACAGCGACACGCTCGCGCTGCTGGGGGCGCTGTTCTTGGGCATTCCGATCATCTGGCACGCCCTGAAGCACATGACCCACGGGCACGTGCACATGGACGAGCTGGTGGCGCTGTCGGTGATCGCGGCTATCGCGGCGGGCGATTACAAGGCGGCCGGGGCGGTGGCGTTCTTCCTGCTGCTGGCGAACCTGATCGAGACGCGGACGGCATTGGGGGCGCGGGCGAGCATCGAGGACCTCGTGCACCTGACGCCCACCAAGGCGCACCGCCTGACGGCCGACGGGTCCGAGGAGCAGGTCGACCCTCGCAAACTGTCGGCGGGCGACACGATCCGCGTCCGCCCGGGCGATAACATCGCCGCCGACGGCGAGATCGTCTCCGGGCAGACGTCGATCAACGAGGCGAACGTCACGGGCGAGTCGCTGCCGGTCGACAAGACGGTGGGCGACGAGGTCTTCAGCGGCACGAACAACCTCGCCGGCGCCGTCGACGTCAAGGTCACCCGCGCGGGGGCCGACACGACGCTGGGGCGCGTCCAGAAGCTCATCCTTCAGGCGGAGAAGACGCGGATTCCGATCATGCGCCTGATCGACCGGTACGTGGGCTACTACACGCCGACGATCCTGATGGTGGTCGGGGCCGTGCTGTTTTTCACGCGCGAGATGGACCGGTCGGTGGCGATGTTGGTGGTCGCCTGCCCGTGCGCGCTGGTGCTGGCCGTGCCGACGGCGATGGTCGCGGCGCTGTCCTGTGCGGCGCGGCTGGGGATCTTCATC
>CAZEJA010000088.1:0-9638 GCA_964512215.1 uncultured Planctomycetaceae bacterium | reverse complement strand
GTCCCCGCGTCCCAATCCGCAATCCGCAATCCGCAATCCGAAATCCGAAATGGATGAATCCGCAATCCGAAATCGTCCCCCTCCCTCCCGGGAAACACACTCGCCCACAGGCCCCGCCGCGGACCAGTTGTCTCTTGACAGCGCCCGGAGCGGGTTCTACCATCGACCAGGAACTTCTGATCCCCGGACATATGAAGGGAAGAACACCGATGCGGACAGGACACATCACCCTCGCATGCCTGATCGGCTTGGCCTGCTGGATGACGGCTGCGACAGCTTCGCCGGCAGCGCCGCTCGTACTGGCGCCGAACGATTCCAACGCCGCGGACAAGATCGCCACCTATTGCAAGGGCATCGCGGCCGACATCGTCAAGGCCGCCACGGAGAAGCAGGTCATCGAGGCCCGCGCCTCTCTGGCCGGCGGGTATCGTACCGCGATCAGCCGGGGACACGGCTACGTGTACACGCAGGAATCGACCCAGGCGCTGCTGCCCTTGCTGATCGGCGACCTGAAAGATGGCGATCCGCTCAAGAAGCTCAAGGAAGTCAACGTCGCGCTGTTCATCTCGCGCCTCAAGGACGTTCCCGCCCAGGCGGGGCTGAACGCGATGGCCGGCCACGCCAATCCGGGCGTGCGCCTGCTGGCCTGGAAGGGCTATAAGGAACTCCAGGCGGCTGTCATGGCGCAGGGCTTCGAGCAGGCCAAGACCATGTTCGACCGGCTGGCGTTTGGGGCGAAAACGGAGACGAGTTGGCCGGTGGTGGGCAAGATGCTCGAGGCGCTGACGCTGCCGATCAAGCCCGGCTCGGCGGTCGCCGCGCCGGTCTGGCAGTACGCGCAGCAGGAATCGCTGAACGTCCTCGAGTTCCGCATGAAGGGAACCTGTCTCGCCGTGCGGAAGGGCATGGCGGACGGTATCCACGTGGGGCGGCTGAGCATCGGCGCTTTGCGGAACCTGCATCTGATCAACCCGGAAGACGGGCCGACCACGAAGGCCGCTCTCCAGGGCATCATCAACATCGTCTGGTGTGCGGGACGCGCCTTCGACGACGCCGGCGCGAAGGGGCGAGTCGCGCAGGACGCCACGCTCCTGCTGCGCGACGGCGAGAAGGCCCTCAACGAGATCCTCGGCGAGAACGTCGGCGCCATCCACAAGGCGCTCGAGGCGTCCAGCGACGAAGCCGGCGCCGCGGTGCGGGAAGCGATTCTGGACCGTGCCGAAGCCCTCGTCAAGAGCCACAAGATCATCCTCCCGACGGACTCGCGGTTCAAGGAAGCGCCCGCCAAGCCCGCCCCCAAGCCGTAGGGAACCCCCGTCCGGGCCGGCGAGGGCGCCGGGCGGAACCGAAACCCGCATGAAGTCCTTTACCGTTATCGCCGCGATCGCAACGGTCCTGCTCGTGGCGCTGCCCCTTCTGATCCTCCAGAGCCCCTCCGACGCCGATGTCGGCGGCCTGGTCGTCGCCTGGCGCGATGACGGGAGCCCCGTCACCAGAGCCCGACCCGTCGTGCGGTGGGATTCCTTCTCGGCTACGCTGCGATCCATCGACCCGGTCACCTGCGGCGACATCCTGTCGTCGCGCATGCAGAGCAACGTCTTCGAGGGGCTCTACACGTACCACTACCTCCAGCGCCCGCCCGAGGTCATTCCCCTGTTGGCCGCGGCCCTGCCGGAGATCAGTGAAGATCGCATGACGTACACGATCCCGATCCGCAAGGGCGTGCTCTACGCGCGGAACCCCTGCTTCGGGCGCGAAGCGAACGGGCGCTGCAGGACGCGCGAGGTCACCGCGCACGATTTCGTCCTGACGTTCAAGCGGTGCGGCGACTTCCACATTCCCCCCGCCCTGCCCTGGTCGTTCCTCAATCAGCGCGTCGTCGGCATCACCGAATACCGCGAGACCATCGAGAAGCACTACGAAGCCGGCGACTTCTCGCGCTACGATCTCGACGTCGAGGGCGTCCGGGCGGTGGACGACCACACGCTCCGCATCCGTCTGACGCGACCGTTCCCGCAGTTCGTGTTCGTCCTGGCCATGCACAGCTACGCCCCCACGCCGCGGGAGGCGATCGACCACTGGCTGGCCGGGACCGACCCGCCGATGTCGGAATTCCGCAACCCCGAAGGCCTCGTCGGGACCGGGCCCTACCTCCTGGCGGAGTACAAGCCCAAGGACCGCATCGTCCTGGCGCGGAATCCGGACTTCCGCGAGGACCTCTACCCCGCCGAGGGCGACCCCGGCGACGAGGAACTGGGGCTGCTGGCGGATGCGGGAAAGCGCGTGCCCTTCATCGACGTGCTCCGCTACGACTGGATGCCCCAGCGGTACTCGACCTGGATGAACTTCCTGTACGGGCGGACGGACGTGGCGGCCATTCCGCGTGAGATGCACCAGGCCGTCATCACGCCCGGGCAGGACCTGACGGAGGAGTGGCGCAAGAGCAACATCTACCTCCGCAAGTCGTGGGCGGCGGCGATCTACCGCATCGGCTTCAACATGGAGAACGAAGTCTTCGCGGCGAGCCCCTCGCTGCGCCAGGCGGCCTGCCTGGCCTTCGACGTGGAGAACTACGTCAAGATCCTCTACAACGACCGCGGCAAGCGGGCGGTCAACATCATCCCCAGCGCGCTGCCCGGACACGCCGAGGCCGGGCCCGGACCGTACTTCCGGTTCGACCTGGCCGCCGCCCGCCGGAAGGTAGCCGACGCGAAGAGGGAACTCGCCGCCGCCGGCCTGCTCGAGCCCGACGGCAGCATCCCGCCGCTCGTGATCGACCTGACGCGACGGGACCGGATCGAGCTGCACGGCGAATTCTTCAAGCACCAGTTCCGAAGCATCGGCGTTCCCCTCCGCGTCGTCTACAACGACTGGGCGACCCAGCAGACGAAGGTCAAGAACAAGCAGTCGCAGATGTTCTACTCCGGGTGGTACGCCGACTACCCCGACGCGGAGAACTTCTTCCAGCTCTACTACTCCGGGAACATCAAGGAGGGCATCAACAACACGAACTACAGCGACCCGGACTTCGACCGGTGGTACGAAGCCGCCGCCGTCATGCCCTCCACGCCCCAGCGGATGGAGCTGTACGTCAAGATGGCCCGCAAGATCAGCGAGGACTGCCCCGTTCTGCTGCTGACCGAGCCGCTGAACCTGGCGCTGTTCCACGACTGGGTCCACAACGTCAAGTTCCACACGATGGGATACGGATACCTCAAGTACCAGCGGATCGACCCCGAGATGCGGGACCGCCTGGGCGGGAGGCGCTGACCGCGATGGGCGCCTACCTCCTCCGCAGACTCGTGCAGGCCGCCTTCACGCTGTTCGGCGTGATGCTCCTGACGTTTCTGCTGTTCATCGGCGTCTCCGGCGACGTCTCGAAGAAGTTCGTCAGCGAGAAACTGGGCGCCAAGGCCGGCGAGGACTGGAAGAAACTGCACGGGCTGGACAAGCCGCTGATGATCAACCCCGACGCCGGCATCCGCTTCTGGAGCGGCGAATTCTACGACACGCAGTTCTGGAATCACATGGCCGGGTGCGTGACGTTCGGCGCCCGCAGCTACCGGTACCCGGACCGGACGCTGCTGGACATGATCCGCGAGAAGGCCCGCTACAGTCTCGCGCTGACCGTGCCCGCGATGGCGCTGGGGTGGCTGCTGGCGCTGGGCATCAGCGCGCTGGTAGCCTACTACCGCGCGACGTGGATCGACCGCGCGGGCGTGTTCCTCTCGGTGCTCGGCATGTGCGTGCCGTTCCTGGCCTACATGATCCTGGGCCAGTGGGTGATGTTCCAGATCAGCCCCGCCCACGCGTGGGGGCTCGCGAATCCGGCCAACATCTACGTCCCGGTGGGCATCGCGGTTCTCGCCGGGCTGGGCACGTCGGTGCGGTTCTACCGGACCATCCTGCTCGACCAGATGGGGCAGGACTACGTCCGGACCGCCCGCGCCAAGGGCGTGCCCCTTTCGGGCATCCTCTACCGCCACGTGCTGAAGAACTGCATGCTGCCGATCCTGACGCGCCTGATCATGTCCATCCCGTTCCTGATTCTGGGCAGCCTGCTGCTGGAGCAGTTCTTCGGCGTCCCCGGGCTGGGCGACCTGATGATCAGTTGCGTCACCGACAGCGACGTGCCCCTCATGACCGGGCTGACGTTCCTGACCGCGATGGCCTACATCCTCGCGCTGCTGGTAACCGACATCCTCTACGCGATGTTCGACCCGCGCATTCGACTGCGATAGGACCCGACGTGTCCGTGATACAGACCACAACCGACGAGTTGTCCGGGCGAGGCGGGCGAAGCCTCTGGTCCGACGCCGTCCGGCGCCTGCGGCGCGACCGCGGCGCGATGGTCTGCTTCGCGATCATCTGCCTCTACGCGCTCGTCGCGATCGCGGCGCCCTGGATGTTCCCGAACTGGCAGTACGATTGCGATTACGACAACATCAACGCCTCGCCCTCCTGGGCCCACCCGTTCGGCACGGACGAGTTCGGGCGGGACATCCTCCAGAAGACGCTGCTGGGCGCGAGCACGTCCATGACGGTCGGCTTCGTCGCCAACGTCATCGCCGTCCCGCTCGGGATGCTGCTGGGCGCGATCGCCGGCTATTACGGCGGGTTCATCGACGACGTGATCGTCTGGTTCTACACGACGCTGGCGTGCATCCCGGGCATCATCCGCCTGCTGGCGCTGAAGTTCGCCTTCCAGGGGCAGGTCCTCTTCGAAAACACGATCCTGGAGATGCACATGGACGGCATGGCCGGGCTGTGCATCATCCTGGGCTCGGTGACGTGGATCGGCACGGCCCGGTTGGTGCGGGCCGAGGCGATGAAGCTGCGCGAGCTGGACTACGTGCTGGCTGCCCGGGCCGTGGGGCGAGGGCGTTTCGGCATCCTGCTGCGCCACGTCGTGCCGAACCTGCTGCACATCGGGATCATCACGTTCTCGCTGGGCTTCGTCGGGGCGATCTCCTTCGAGGTCCTGCTGAGCTTCCTGAATCTGGGCCCGCAGGACCTGCCCAGTTGGGGCAAGATGATCAACGCCGCCAAGATGAACGTCATCATCGGACGGTGGTCGGAACTCATCGCCGCGACGGTGGCGATGTTCGCGATCGTGCTGGCCTGGAACATCTTCGGCGACCGCCTGCGGGACGCCCTCGACCCGAAACTGAAGAACGCATGAGCAGCACCGAGACATTGCTGACGGTTCGCGACCTGCGAACGCACTTCCCGACGGAAGACGGGCTCGTCCGGGCCGTCGACGGGGTGAGCTTCCGCATCCGCCGCGGCGAGACGTTCGCGCTGGTCGGCGAGAGCGGGTGCGGCAAGAGTCAGACCGCCTTCTCGATCCTCCGCATCCTCCAGCGTCCCGGGCGGATCGCCGGCGGGAGCATCCACCTGGGCAAGACGGAACTGACCGCCCTTCCCGAGCGGGAGATGCGCGATCTCCGCGGCGGGCAGATCAGCATGATCTTCCAGGAGCCCATGAGTTCGCTCAATCCCGTCTTCACGTGCGGCAGCCAGATCGTCGAGGCCATCCGCCTGCACCAGAAGACCGGCGGCGCCGAGGCGCGGCGCATCGCGGTCGACCTGCTGGCCAAGGTGGGCATTCCCGACCCCGACCAGCGGTTCGACGAGTATCCGCACCAACTCTCCGGCGGGATGCGCCAGCGCGTGATGATCGCGATGGCGTTGTCCTGCAACCCGCAACTGCTCATCGCCGACGAGCCGACGACCGCGCTGGACGTCACGATCCAGGCGCAGATTCTCGACCTGCTCAAGCAGGTGCAGGACGAAGCCGACCTGGGCATCCTGCTGATCACGCACGACCTGGCCGTCGTGGCCGAGACCGCCGACGCCGTCGCGGTGATGTATGCCTCGAAGCTGGCGGAGTTGGCGACCGTCGAGCCCCTCTTCGCCGAGCCGCTGCACCCCTACACGCAGGGCCTGTTCCGTTCCGCCCCGCGCCTGGGCGAGCCAGCCGAGCGCCTCGAAGCGATCCCGGGCACTGTTCCGAATCCCCTGCACTTCCCCGACGGCTGCAAGTTCCACCCCCGCTGCCCGATCGGGAAAGACCTGGAGCGATGCCAAACCTCCGAGCCGCCCCTGCGCGAGGTGCAGCCGGGCCACTGGTGCGCGTGCTGGGAATGCCCGGGCTTCGAGGACGCCCCCGACACCGATCCATCTTCGTCATGATAGACAGCGACAACAACACGATCCTGACCGTTCGGGGCCTGAAGACATATTTCCCGGTCCGCAAGGGCGCGTTATCGCGCGTATCGGGATACGTCAAGGCCGTCGACGGCGTGGACCTGGAGGTCCGGCGGGGCAAGACGCTGGGGCTGGTCGGCGAGAGCGGGTCGGGCAAGACCACGGTCGGGCGGACGCTGCTGCGTCTGATCCCCGCGACGGCCGGCAGCGTGCACTTCGATGGCCGGGACGTGCTGGCGATGCCGCGGAGCGAACTCCGCGCCCTGCGCCGGCGCATGCAGATCATCTTTCAGGACCCTTACGGGTCGCTGAACCCGCGGATGACGATCGGTACGATCGTGGGCGAACCCCTGGCCGTCCATTCGTCCATGACCCGCCGCGAGCGACGCAGCGAGGTCGGCGCACTGCTGCAGCGCGTGGGCTTGTCGGCCGACTACGTCCGGCGCTACCCGCACGAGTTTTCCGGCGGGCAGCGCCAGCGGATCGGCATTGCCCGCGCCCTGGCGGCCGGGCCGGACTTCATCGTCTGCGACGAGCCCGTCAGCGCCCTGGACGTCTCCATCCAGGCGCAGATTCTCAACCTGCTCAGCGACCTGCAGGATGAGCTGGGCCTGTCGTACCTGTTCATCGCCCACAACCTCGCCGTCGTGGAGCACTTCGCCGACGAGATCGCCGTCATGTATCTCGGGCGGATCGTCGAACGGGCCGGGCGGGACACGCTGCTCGGGCCCGACGGCGGCGCCGGGGCCCTGGTGCATCCCTACTCGCAGGCGCTCGTCTCGTCCGTGCCGCAGATGACGCCCGGGCGCAGGAGCGATCGCATCCGCCTGGGGGGCGAGATGCCCTCGCCGATGTGCCCGCCGACCGGCTGTCCGTTCCACCCCCGCTGCCCCCTGACCCGCACCGCCGCCGCGGACCTGCCCGAGTCGGAGCGCACCACCATCGTCAGCGAAGGCGAGAACGTGGACGTCGTCAAGCGATGCACCACCGAGACGCCGAAGCTGCGTCCCCTTCCCGACGACGCTTCCCATCTGCACGCCTGCCTGCTCAAACAGACGTGAGCGCCCCGCAAAGAAGAAGAAGAAGAAGAAGCGAGAGCGGGATTAGAGGGATTGGAGGGATTTCCGGGATGACAGATGGGGATAGAAGAAGAAGCAGACCACAGAGGCACAGAGAACACAGAGGGGCTCCGGAGTGTTCATTCCATCATGCGTGCGACGGCCGTTGCCGTTCCCCCGTTGCCCGTTGCCGGTTGCCCGTTGCCCGTTGCCGGTCGGAAAGTGGGGACAGTCCCGGGCAACGGGACAGTCCCCATTTTCCTCCGTGCCGTTCAGCACTTCAGGTCGGTCTGGCGGGCGGCGGGTTCGTCGAGGACGACGACCAGCTTGCCGTCGGACGGGCAGACGTGGGCGGCGGGCAGCACCTGGCGGGCCTCGGCGTCGTCGCCGAGGATGGTCGCGACCGCTTCGGCCTTGTCGTCGCCCGTGACCAGCATGATCAGGTTCCGCGCCGCGTTGATCAGCGGCAGCGTCAGCGTCATGCGATGGCGCCCCAGCACGGGCACGAGGTAGGCCAGCACGAGCTTCTCGCCCTCGGCCGTCGCGTCGGTGTGCGGAAACAGGCTGGCGGTATGCCCGTCGCCGCCCATGCCCAGCAGGATCAGATCGAACCGGGGCACGCCGTCCTCGCCGGCCGGTATGATCTGACGGATCGTGGTTTCGTACTCCGCCGCGGCCGCGTCGAGGTCGTCGCCGTCCGCGCGCATCGCGTGCACGTGATGCGGCGGAACGGGGACGTGGTCCAGCAGCGCCCGCTGCGCCATGAGGTAGTTGCTCTCGACGTGGTCGAGCGGAACGCACCGTTCGTCGCCGAAGAAGACCTGCACCTTCTGCCAAGGTACGTCGCCGGTTCCGCCCTCGCCGGCGAGACGCTGGTACAGCCCGTGCGGCGTAGTGCCCCCTACCAGCGCAAGGTGACAGGCCCCGCGCGCGGCGACCGCCTCGCAAACGATGCTCTTGAGCAGTTCGGCAACGGTGGCGTTCGCTTCGTCGGCCGTCGGCTCGACGAGGATACTACGAGATTCGAACGAATCCGACATGGTTGATGGAAATATACCGCGCACCTACACGGGTTGCCAACGGATATATGGATCTTCGAAGAGCATTTCCGCCTCTTCCGGGCCCCAGGACCCGGGAGCGTACTCGATCAGGGGCGGCTCGGCCGTCCGCGCCCAGATGTCGCGAATGTGGTCGATGAACCGCCATGACGCCTCGACTTCGTCGTTGCGGATGAACAGCGTCGGGTCGCCGCAGATCGCGTCCATCAGCAGGTGCTCGTACGCCTCCGGCGAGGAGGCGTCGAACTCGCGCCGGTACTGGAAGTCCATCCGCACCGGACGAAGCAGCATGTGCACGCCGGGCACCTTCGCGTCGACGACCAGGCTGATCCCCTCATCCGGGAACACGCGGATCGCCAGCCGGTTCGCACCCCGGAAATCGCACCCCGGACCCGAGAACAGCATCACCGGCTCGCGCTTGAACACCACGAGAATCTGGCTGGTCTTGGCCGCCAGGTGCTTGCCCGTGCGGAGGTAGAACGGCACGTCGCGCCATCGCGGCGTGTCCACGAACAGCTTCATCGCCGCGTAGGTCTCCACCTGCGAGTCGGGCGCCACGCCCTCCTCGTCCAGGTAGCCGGGCGAGTCCGCCCCCGCACCGTACCGCCCCCGCACCGTCCGTTCCCGGATCTCCCGCTCGGTCATCGGTCGCAGCGCATCGAGCACGTGGATCTTCTCATCCCGGATCGCCTCGCCCTCCAGCCGCTCCGGTCGCTCCATCGCCACCAGCGCCAGCATCTGGAACATGTGATTCTGCATCATGTCCCGCAGCGCCCCGGCCGACTCGTAGTAGGGCCCGCGCCGCCCTTCCATGCCCACGGTCTCGGCCGTCGTGATCTCGACGTGGTCCACGTGCTCGGCCGTCAACAGCGGGTCGATGATCGCGTTGGCGAACCGGAACACCAGCAGATTCTGCACGGTCTCCTTGCCCAGGTAGTGGTCGATCCGGTAGACCTGCCCCTCGTCGAAGTAGTTCGAGAGCAGTTCGTTCAGCTCCCCCGCCGAGGCCAGGTCGTGCCCGAACGGTTTCTCCACGATCAGGCGGACAAACGCGCCGTCCGCGCCCCGCGACAGCCCCGCCTCGCCCAGGTTGCGAATGATCGGTGCGTACGTCTCCGGCGGCATCGCCAGGTAGAACATCCGGTTGCCCTGCGTGCCGAACTGCTTGTCCAAGTCGGCCAGCCTCTCGCCCAGCGTGACGTACTCGGCCGGATCGTCGGCGTGCGTCACATGGTAGAACCATCGCTCGCTCAGCCGCTCCCACAACTCCTCGTCGATGGGCTGACTGCGAGAGTGCTCGCGGATGGCGGCG